>JAEUWB010000012.1 GCA_016786595.1 bacterium
CCCCCCGTGTCAAGCTTTCGAAGGTCTAGTAACAATTAATTTTATGTTAGGATTTATGCGAACAAATGCCCGCAAATTGGAACAAGGTTATTAACTAATTGATTTGTTGAGATAAATATTAAAAGACCATAGATCTATGCGTAAATAAAAATTTCTCAGGTAAAGCGACTTCTCTATGAAGCATCATCCGGCGTAATAATCCCGAGCTTGTCCATTTTATACTTGAGAATACGTCGACTAATGCCCAGTATCTCCGCAGCACGAGTTTGAATAAAATCACTTTTTTGTAGCGCCTTGACAATTAAATCACGCTCAAACTTAGCCTCAGCCTCTTCAAAGCCAATACGCCCTTCAAGGACCTGCTGATTGATATCGTGATGCACTTCATGCGCTAGAAAGCGGCTCGGTAAATCCGTCACATGAACTTCCGCCTGAGTTGAAAGTGCCAAAAGACTCTCCACCATATTTTCCAATTCTCGCACATTCCCCGGCCAGGGATATGCTTTAAGTGCGTTTAAAGCCTCGCTTGTTAAGTTCAAACTTTTATTGGGGTAATGTTTCGAAAATTTTTGCACAAAATACTCAAATAAATTGGCAATATCTTCGGGATGACTTCTCAGCGTTGGTGCCTGAATCGGCACAACATTAATTCGATAGAATAAATCCTCGCGAAATTTCCCTTGGGCAATATTTTTTTCTAGATCGGAATTTGTTGCAGCAATGACACGAACATTTACTTTAGTCGGTTTGGAGCTGCCTACTCTGTAAAATTCTTGCTCCTGGAGGAAGCGTAACATTTTTACCTGAACTTGCATTCTCAGTTCTCCGATTTCGTCGAGAAATAACGTGCCGCCGTTTGCAAGCTCAAAATGTCCCAAGCGCTTTTCTCCTGCATGGGTAAAAGCACCCTTCTCATGACCAAAAAGTTCTGACTCGATTAGTGTTTCTGGGATTGCTGCACAGTTAATTGCAACAAAAGGCTGGTTAGCACGCGGGCTCCTGCGATGAATTTCTTGCGCAATTAGCTCCTTCCCTGAACCAGATTCCCCGGTAATCAATACTGTAACATCATGTGCTGAAACCTGATTGATGCGTTGATAGAGCGACTGGATTGCTTGACTCTGCCCGACAATGCCCGGTCCTGCTTCGGCTGCATTTACACGCGTATGGGACAAAGCAGTTTGCTGCGCAGACCCTTCGGCCAGAGCAAAGTGGCTTTTGGTTAAAGTTTGATCAATTAAAGTCAGTAATTCATCAACATCAAAAGGCTTATTCAAATAGTCAATTGCGCCGCACTTCATCGCCTCAACCGCAGTCTTAACTGTGCGGTTAGCGCTTAACATAATTACTGGTAGACGCGGATGTAGCTCTTTGACCTTACCCAGTAGTTCAACACCGTTAATCCCGGGCATAACTACATCCATCAACACTAAATCTGGAACGTTAAGAGAGTTTTGATTGAAATAGTCGAGCACCTCTTCCCCGCTAGTTTTTTCGACGACTTTGAAATTGCGGCTGAGGATTAACTTGAGGGACTCCCGAATTGTCGGCTCATCATCAACTATCAAAATGTTTTTTCGTTCTGCTGGAACTGTCATAGACCTGGCAATAAATCCTAACGCGGCTCTAGGGTTAAGATGCTCTGCCAGGTAAATTCGCTGCAAAATAAATAGGTTAGCCCTTTTGCCTCTAATGAAATCAATAGTTTAGCGATTTTTATTTAAGTTTTTTACTAGATTCTGCCGAAATTAACCTCCATGACAGATGCAACTTCTAACGAGTTTTCAGATCAGCTCGAGTTTGAACACTCTAAGTTTCGAGATGCGATCCCGAAGATTGTTGCTTGCTTCTCGATCATAATGATTTTAACTGCACTCTATCTCGCTAGTGTTGCGGCCCGCGGATACAGCAATGCGCTGCTAATTCAGAGATTCAATAACGACTTAAAAGCTTACAAAAGTTTCGACAAAATCACACAGAAGAGAGAATACGCTTACATCTTGGATTTTTCGGATTTAACTTTGCAGAAATATCTTGAACTCGTGCGTTTAGTTGAAAATGGCGATCTAGAAGAAGCACTGGGCCGACTCAGCACAAAGGGATTTCCTAAACCACCTGGAACTGAGAGTTTAGAGAAAGGTCTTGCGCTGGCTATCAAGCAACGTGAGGATGCGGCAAAAAATTTAGAAGAACCCCTCCGCGCTGATGAAATTCGCGAACTGATGGAAGGGCTTAGATTTGAATCACGAAAACCGCTTACTCCTTACGTGAGACCACTGTTAGCAGAGCGCGATCTGCAGGTTTATGCCCTAGTCACAGATCTACTAAAATCACTAAATTTGGCTGATTTGCCTAAAGTTTAGCCATTTTCACCACTTCCCAGTCTAAAAACTCTCAAGATCTCTCGAAAATAAGCCGTTTTTACAATTAGAGGGTTTATGCCACGGCGGAATAGTTGCCAGGCATAAGGTAAATAAGGCTAGCGGAATTACCGCTGGGTTGAGGTTTTTAAGTTGTTTTTTCGGCAGTTTTTTTTCAAGTTGTTTATCGCCAGCGCTTTTCTTGGAGCAGTTAGTGAGCTTGCGTTTGCAAGCCCCACAACTGGCAATCATTTCCAACTCGACAAAGAAAACCCTTGGGCTGCGATCATCTCTCGAACAGTCACTAATCTATTTCCCAATTCTAAATTTAAATGGATTGAAAATAAATCAAATCAAGATTCGATTGCTGAACTTGAAATTACTGAACCGCTACTACCCGCAATCAGCATCAAACTAAAAGTCATGAACTCAGGCCCAGTCAACGCATTTGCAATGCCTGCCAACAGTGCCGAAGAGGGGTCTGCACAAATTATTCTCCCTCAAGCTATTTTGGAAACAATTTCTAGCACTTCTGAATTAGCTTTTGTGCTCACGCATGAACTTTCACATATTGTACGCGATCACTTCGCACCAGAATTGCCTTTGGCGATGTTAACTGAATCCCAGCGGCTACATATTTCAAAAACTCACCGTAACTGGGAGTTACAAGCCGATAGCGACGCTAAGTTTTATCTAGAACAACGCGGATTTGATACAAGTGCCGGTGCTAAGCTCCTGGCAAACATCCACGATGAAGCAACAAATTCACCGACTGCAAATCACCCAACTCTAGATCACCGCATCGCCGCTCTGGCACAAGAGCTTCTACCCCTTAGATTGAAATAGTAAGTTGCCCTAGCGTGCTCGGACTTCAATCCAAATCTCCTGGTCGCGCCGCACTGGTTGGAGAATGACTTCGGGGTCCACACCGAATTTAAATCTCGTACTTCCATCAGTTAGCAGTTCCGCTTGCATATATTGAAGGCCTGCGGGTGGTCCTGGTGGATAGAATGGGCGGTTAAGCACCTGGGCGGGAACAGCAAGTCCAGAAACGTCGAGTTCGTATACGGCGTCCGGTTTTTTCACAAATCTAAAAGTCGAAAGACCCACACAAGTAATCACTGCTGCCATTTCACCTTTTTCAGTTTTCTTAAAACGCATGCCCTTGATGCGTGGTGTCTCTGGACTTGTCTCAGCGAGCATTTTAGTTGTTGTAGCAAGATCAACTTGGGGCTCTGTAGTTTGCGCTGTGGCAGACACTGCTGGAGCGGAATCTTCTTCGAGGGGTTTAATCACCTGTTCAACTTCCACCGGGGCTTCTGCAAGTTTTTCCTGCTCGAGCTTGGGATCTACGTCAAGCAGTGTGAATGTCAGAGTATACTGATTGGCCACTTGCGAAACTTCGCCGAGCTCAATATTTTTTGCGCTGGGAAAATCAAAAACACTACGTAGTTTATCAGCATGAACTCCAAGCCGCACACGCTCGAGATTTTTTAGCCCAACATCAATCCGTTTGCGCCGATAAATACGCCTACCAAAGACATCGAGAATCAGTCCCGCAGTTGGGCCGCCGACAGTCGCAAATTTCGCCTGGAAAGGCTGGCCATCGTCTAGCTTTGCGCTAATCTGATAGCGATAATCTGCCTCATGACTCACAGTAATCTGCACACCTTCTTGGTTTAGCTCGGTCAGTACTTCTGCTGAAGTCGCCGGAACTCGCAAATTACCCAATAAAATCAAAGTTAGAATTAAAAAGTAAAAATTATTCTTCATAACCAGGCACACTTTACCCAAAAGCGGCCGAAAATAGAACTGAGGATTTTATAATCATAGGTAAGGAGGATATTTTCGTGGTTGCAGCAGCAAATTGTGCCGCTTTACTAGGAATCGAAGCAATCGGGGTGCGCGTTGAAGCCCAGATTTTTGGTAATTTGAGGCGGTTTTCTATCGTTGGCCTTCCCGACGGGGTTGTCAAAGAGTCAAAAGACCGTATTCGCTGCGCGATTGAGAATAGTGGATTTAGTTTTCCCACGCGGGAAGTAATTGTCTCCCTATCTCCGGCGTCCGTACCAAAAGCAGGTGCAGCTTTTGACTTACCAATTGCGCTTTCAATTCTTTGCGCTGAAGGACAGCTCGAAACAAAAGTGCTCGAGCGAATACTAATTCTTGGCGAACTGGGCTTAGACGGCAGCCTCAAACCAATCCCGGGAGCTTTCGCGGTTTCCAATTACGCACAATCAGAGAATTTCAGGGAAATAGTGCTACCTTCGCAAACAGCTAGCTTGGCTGCCCTGGCAGGGAATGTGCCTGTGCGCGCTGTAACTTCACTGGAGCAGGCGATTCACTATTTACGAGGAGAAGTTGAACTAGCAGAACCCGACACTGTTATGACAAGCCGCTTAGCAAACAAAGAAGAGTTACTACTTGATGATGTAATTGGTCAGCATAGTGCGAAGCGTGCTTTGGAGATTTGCGCAGCAGGTGGGCACAACTTATTGATGGTCGGCCCACCTGGCGCAGGAAAAACAATGCTCGCTAAGCGTCTGCCTTATCTCTTGCCCGAGTTGGCAACAGCAGAAGCAATTGAGGTCACACAAATTCATGAGCTCGCAAAACGCGACATCAGCTCTGAAGTTGCATTAAAAACAACTCGACCTTTCCGATTTCCTCATCACTCTACCAGTCTAGTTGGTCTAATTGGCGGTGGAAGTATTCCTACGCCAGGTGAAATTTCCTTAGCACATCGTGGGGTGTTATTCCTCGATGAATTTCCCGAATACCCGCGCTCGGTTCTTGAGTCACTTCGCGAACCGCTGGAGAACAAAAAAATCACAATCAGTCGGGCAAATGGTAAACTTGAATTCCCGGCTGACTTTATTCTTGTGGCAGCGATGAACCCTTGCCCCTGTGGCAAGCGCTACACTCTGCCACGTGCCTGCAAGTGTGATGCAGGCATGATTACGCGTTATCTCAATAAACTTTCTGGACCATTATTGGACCGCATCGACCTACACGTTTGGACTCCACAATTGCCCTTAGCAAAATTATCAGAAGTAACGACGAGCAAGGAGAAGCCTGCGGTTGAACATCATACTGCGCTCAAGCGCATTCAAGCGGCCCGCGCAGTTCAGGCTAAACGCTTTGACACGGGACTGCGCCTCAATGCGCATCTACGTAGCAACGAAGCGCGCATGCACTGCCTACTCGATCAACAAAGCCAGGAAGTTTTACTTGCGGCGGCAGAGCGCTTTTCCTTAAGCGCAAGAAGTTATACGCGGGTACTGAAAGTCGCTCGCACAATTGCTGATTTAGCTCACTCACGACAGATTCAAATCACACATCTTGAAGAGGCCCTATCCTATCGGCTACCAAATCACTTTGAAGGATAGTTAAGATTAGACTTGCGTGACTGTCGGATATAAACTACAATGATAAAGATTGGTCCTAAAATTGTTCGAGTCTTTGTTAATCAAAATTCAAAAGCTCCATTTCTTGATTAGATGCAGAACTTGAATGACGAAAACTTAGAACAAAGAATTGATGCAAGACTAACTCGCGCAAGAACCGGTAATTTAGGGGATTTTAAAAAGATCGGTAAAAGCCTTTACGAATTACGACTACATATAGGTCCAGGATATAGGATATATTTTGGCCTAGACGAAAACGAAATTATTGTTCTGCTTATCAGAGGCGACAAAAGTACACAGTCAAGGGATATCAAAAAAGCAAGAAAAAATTGGTCAGAGTATGAAACGGAAAAAACAAGCCAAATCTATTGATTATCAAGAAGTTTTGCTAAAAAAACTTAAAAATATGAATTACGCTGCTGGATATTTAACTGCCTGTTACGAAGAAGGTACAGACGCATTTCTGCTTGGCATTAAAGATGTGGTTGAAGCTAATGGCGGGTTTAAAGAACTTGCCAATGAAACCGAACTAAACCGTGAAAATTTATACTACATGCTCTCGAAACGAGGGAATCCACGTCTCAATAGCTTACATTTAGTGCTAAACAAGCTGGGATTTGAAGTCTCATTTAAACCAAAGTCCAAAGCTGCCTAATGTCCGATCCCGCTACCGATAAAAGTCAAAAAAAATTAGGCTTAACGCTGGGTTTTATTGGGGCGTTACTTTGGGGCATTTTCCCGATCACGACAATGGTTTTAACTACGACACTAAAACCACTGGCAACAACTGCATTAAGCACATTAATTGCCGCGCTATTTTTTGCGATCATTATTACAGTCAAAAAATCCTGGGATAAATTTTATTTCACTCAGACCTGGCGGGCTATGGTCGGGGCCTCACTGTTTATCGGAGTTAGCTATTACGCTCTGATTTACTGGGCCAGCAATCAAACAAATCCTGGGAATGTGGCAATTTTAATTTTAATGGAAATTCCTTTCAGCATTTTGATTCTGCGCTATCTCGGACATGAAACTCTATCATCCAGAGAAATAATCGGTGCCTTGGTGATGATTAGCGGCGCACTATTTGTCCTCATCCCCGGGTGGTCAAACCCAGCCAAGTCTTGGCTGGTCGAGGCGGCCCTAGTCGGCGCTACCTTACTGCCTCCATTTGTTAATAATTTGATCAAGGAGGCGCGTAAGGTAACCTCGGCAATACATCTGATGTTCATGCGCAGTTTAATTGCCGGTAGCATTTTGCTGCTACTTTCACACTATCTAGAAGGCAGTATAGAGATTTCCAGTATTAGCGAAATCTTGCCACTATTACTCTTTCAGGGAATCGTCTTGATGGGCATAGAAAAAGTAGCATTTATTGAATCGATTAATTTAATTCCGATTTCGATTAACTTGGCACTACATTGTAGCTCTGCTCTTTTTACCTTGATCTTGATGTATTTCTTTCTCGATCACACCAGCACATGGTATCAGATTGCAGCAATTATTCCTTTAGCAATTGGCACGTATCTACTAAGCACTGCAGATGAAACACCTACACAAACTCCGTTATGAATATCGAGTCGGGTCGCTGGATGAGAATTCTTCCGGTGACGACCCTTTAAAGCTTTTTGAAAAGTGGCTACGCGCTGCCTGCAAAACTCATCCCAAGGATCCAAACGCCATGGTTTTGTCATCTGTCGACAAATTTCGTCGCCCTGCTAGTCGAGTGGTACTACTCAAGGAGTTCAGCCAACGTGGGTTTGTATTTTTCACGAATTATGAAAGTCGGAAAGGTCAAGAATTAAAGAAAAACCCCTATGTTGCCACAACCTTTTTCTGGCCACTCCTGGAAAGGCAAGTTCGCATTGAAGGATCAATTACAAAGCTGAGCAGCAAGGAGAATCAAGCATATTTTGCAGCCCGACCACGCGATGCTCAACTTAGTGCCTGGGCATCAAGCCAAAGCGATCAAGTTAGTTCGCGCAAGGTTCTGGAGCAGAATCTAAAAACTCTGGAACAAGCATTTCAGGACCGCAAAATCCCCTGCCCACCATACTGGGGTGGCTATCTAATTAAGCCGCGCTCAATTGAGTTTTGGCAAGGTAGAGAAAATCGCTTACATGATAGGATTGTATTTTCTCGATCAGGTAAAACCTGGAAAAAATCTAGAATTTCTCCTTAATGGGTCTGTCGCGAAACTAAATTTCGTGACGAGAATTGCAGATTTTGAGCGAGACAAGGAAGGGTCAAAAAAATCTGAGGCGTGTAAGCCTGCGACACGTCGCAAGATTTTTTTGGGGCCCCTGACGTAGTCACAGCCAAAATATGCGGTTCGCAGTAGAAAATTAGTTTCGCGACAGACCTTAATAAGGAATGAAAGGGTTTTAAAGGGAGGGGCTCAAGTAGCTTAGCTACACAAGCCCCCAAAACCTTTGTCTGCAATTTCCACAACTACACGCAGGCAGCAATTTTTTTCTCCGTTGCTTCCAGAGAGCCAAGAACTCGAGATTCCTAGGAGTAGTGATCTCTACATCGCAGCTAATGCCCCGATAGAACATAAATGCTTGCATCTCAGCAGAAAGCGGACAATATTCACGCGTTATCTCGTACGTTGTCCATACAGAAGCATCAAACCATTGATTAAGCTCGCGCTGATTCTTACAACCGAAAATCTGGAAAGCAAGTTTGAACTTGCGAAGCCAGAGATGCGATTGCAAAATCACGAGTGGGACGATCTGTCGCCGCTTTAGTTCTCTTCGAATCGAAAACTTGCGCGCAGAGATCACAAGATAGCTGCCACCCGTTACATCGCGCCCTTCGTTAAAACTCTGCCCCTCGATAACGCAAACAACAGAGTAGACCTTTGGATTGAAGCGGTGTAACAACTTGACGTACTGCCTTTTCCAGAAGCGAGCTAATAGTTCGCCAATTACCTCCAGATCAGCAAGTGAGAATGGACTTAAAAATGACTGACTTTCTCGCTCTGGTGAATTGATGTCATACATAGTCGTTATCTTTTAAGAATCACGCGCTAAACGATAATGACTATGTATGCGTTAGTAACCTGAACCCTTTCATTCCTTTGAACACTTCTCTATGCTCAAAGGAATGAAGATAATGAACTCAAGATAACCATGAGAAAGAGCAGAATTGACTTAAAAGTTATACCCTATTTTATGAAAAAATCCAGCCTGGTTACTAGGTGTATCAGTGACATAATACTCAGTATGTTCAGTGAAATAATCTACGTGATCATATTTTTTTTACTTTTCTTGTGCGCAAGCACTTCAAAGTCATACGCCGATACGGGGGCTCTAAAAATCGGCATCATCGCCAGTCTCTCTGGGCCAGCCGGCGAACAAGGCAAGAACTGGCTCGCAGGAGCAGAACTTGCCGTTGATGATTTGAAGCAAAAAGGCATTAATCTAGAACTAGTAGTTGAAGATGACGCCACGGAAACTAAACGTGTCGCAACGGCATTTACAAAACTTGCAACTCAGGACAAAGTTTCTGCAATTGTCGGGGGAACTTGGGATTATCTAGCAGAAGTTGCTTATCCACTGGCGCTCAAGCATCAAATTCCTTTTCTCACGCCAACAAATGCTGTTGAATTTCTATCCGAAGAAACTAAGAAAAATCCTTTCGTCTTTACTAACGCTTTAACACTAGCAGCAGAAAAAGAAGTCTTGAGAGATTTTATTCTTGCTACCAAGCCACAAGCATACGCCCTGATCTATGCCCAACATCCCTTTGCCGTGGCACATGCCGAGCTTGTGAAATCACTTGCCGAACAATACAAGCTCGCACTTTCCTTCTCAGCAGAGATTTTATTAGAAAGTTACAGCGATACGCTCAAAACCGCAGCACTTAAAGTCAAGCAATATAATCCAGAGCTGGTTTATATCATTGCTGATTACCAAGGATTAGATCTTTTCACCCGCGAGCTAGCACGTTTAAAATCAAACCCGAGAATCTTAACCGTGCAACACCTCGATCAAGCTTTTGACTTAGCACGAGACCCTTCTCGCTTTCGTAATAGCTTTGCGGCATACCCAGACTATGATCAAGCGTTTGACCAGAAATTTATCGCAAAATTTAATGCCAAACCTCGAGTTTTTGCTGCGCATGGTTATGATGCAGTGATGTTTTTAGCGCTTGCTCTGTCAGCCGGAATAAAACTGGAAGACTCTAGTGCAACTTTTAGCTATCAAGGAGTAACCGGGGAACACCTACTTCCAACACGCAAGCGGGCGCTGGTCACAAATCGCGCAGTACTCATGACAACTCAAGCTGGTAGATTTGAAAAGTTTTCAAGTTTGAACTTGGCTACGAAAAAAATGCCGGATCGGGAGCATTAGGGGAACTTCCTATTCGTTTTTTGCGAGTTTCTCGTAATTAGATGCACCCGATTCACAACATTTAGATCTAATTCGAACCACTAAACCACCTTTGGCACGCTTCCTGCATATAGACCTACAGTGACAACGTTTTCAGGGTTAAGAGAGATGCAGGAGGAAAAAGTGATGCAAAGGAGCTCAGCACTAGCAATGCGACGAATTGTTAAAAAACTTCCCATTCTGCTGAATGTGCCGCTCAGTAAGATCGGTGACGTAATTAGTGGTCGTGAAATTCCCAAGCCACTAAGTCGCGTGAATTATGTGGTCAAACACGAACAACGTCGCGCAAAAGAATTATTACGAGGGATTTTAAATCCTGGAACCAAATATCGCTATTCAATCGAGGGCGAAGAATTTGAAGTTCATAATGAAACATTAATTATTGGAGAACTACGTTTCGGAGCAAGAGCTTCGGCGCGGCTAATGAAGCTTGATGATGGAAAAATATATGCAGCAAGCTTAATGATTTCTCCTTAACCCGTTATCTTCCTCACCTTCCTCAACCCGCCTCCGGCTGCTTACTAAAATAAGTGGCCGGAGTTTCTTTTTGTTCAAGTTATTGTGACTATGCTAGCTTAGGGCATGTCGAAAAATCGCAATGCGCTTGTCTGGTTTCGTAGAGATCTTCGGGTAGATGATAATCCAGCGCTCTCCCATGCGATTGCAAACTCTGAAACAATTATTCCAATATTTATTTGGGACAAGCAAAGTTCTACCGATTGGGCACTTGGCGCTGCGGCGAAATGGTGGCTACACCACGCCCTAGATCGCCTCGACAGCGAGCTTAAGTCGCTGGACTCAAAGCTAAACTACTTGATTGGCCGCCCACAAGAAATCATTCAAGCATTAATCGGGCAGCACAAGATTGACGCGGTTTATTGGAACCGACGCTACGAGCCTGATCAAATCGAAGATGATGCAAAACTCAAGGAAACTCTCTTAAAAACCGGCCTGCGCGTAGAGAGCTTTAATGCTTCACTATTGTTTGAACCCTGGGAAATTCAAAATACATCGGGCAAGCCTTACCAAGTCTATACACCGTTTTCCAAAAACTGCCTTAGTCGACTGAATCAAGTTGAAGTAAGGCATTCAGCAACTAAATTTACAACCAGAGTAGTGAGCGCTGTTAAACTGACAGAGCTTGAGCTTTTACCTAAAATTGACTGGGACAAAAGATTTTATGCTGTCTGGCCAGTTAAAGCACCCAACAATCCGAAAAACTTAGTCAGGGAATTTCTTGCCGATAAAATCAAAACATATCAAACCACCCGCAATCGTCCGGACTTAGTGGGCACATCGCGACTATCACCTTATTTGCAAAGTGGGCAAATAAGTCCCCGCGAGATTGTTCTGATGATTCGTGAACTGTTTGGAGCCGATATTAATCGCTATCCAGAAAGCATCATTACATATCTCAAAGAAATAATCTGGAGAGAATTTGGTTACCACCTACTATTTCACTTCCCAGAAACGATAAACACTCCATTAAAAAAAGAATTCTTGAATTTTCCTTGGGAGCTAAACCCTCAGCACTTAGTAGCATGGCAAAATGGCTTGACGGGGTATCCGCTAGTCGATGCTGGGATGCGAGAACTCTGGCATACAGGCTGGATGCATAACCGCGTGCGCATGATTGTCGGCTCATTTCTGGTTAAAGATTTGCGGATTCATTGGCTCGAGGGAGCTAAATGGTTTTGGGATACATTAGTTGATGCCGATCTAGCGAGTAACACCCTCGGCTGGCAGTGGGTGAGCGGCTCGGGGGCCGATGCTGCGCCATACTATCGAATCTTTAACCCAGTTATACAGGGTGAAAAATTCGACCCTCAGGGGGACTATGTAAGACAATGGATCCCAGAAATTGCTAAGCTGCCTAATAAATTTATACATCAACCCTGGAATGCAAGTGCAGAAATGCTCACACAAGCTGAAGTTTATCTCGGACAGAATTACCCTTTTCCAGTTGTCGATCATGCTGAGGAAAGAGATAATGCACTCGAGGCCTATCAGGAATTAAAAGCTAGGAAGTGATCAACGCAATGTGTCCAAAAGTACAATTATTTTTTGCAGTAATGATTCTATTCTTGTGTTCAGTAACTCCAGTGCTTGCACAATCAACCTGCCAATATGGGCAAGTCCCTGGTGAATATCTTTTTAAATTACGCGACGCTAATCTAAATTTGCGCTCGACCAGCAGTTTAAACCGCAAAGCTAAAAATGTAGTAAAAAAATTAGGGTTTAAAAAATTACTTAAATCCTATCCACGCTTCCCCGGATTATATTTATCAAAAAGTGACCGCCCACTCTCCAATGCAAGAAAGCGCAGTGTCTTAACTCAAGGAGAGCTTGAATATATTGAACCTAACTGCTACCGCAAAGCTTCTCTTACTCCTAACGATCTTAGTTCAACACTCTGGGGCTTAAATCAAGCAAGCAACGTCGATGTGGATGCGCTAGAAGCTTGGGACTATACGACTGGTAGTAATAGTGTAATTGTCGGAGTTCTAGACACTGGAATTTACTATACTCATCCCGATTTAGCGGCAAATGTTTGGACGAATCCGCTTGAAACATCAAACGGCGCTGACGATGATGGGAATGGCTACATCGACGATATCCACGGAGTTAATACAATCACTGGCAGCGGAAACCCGCTCGATGACGATGCTTCGTCGAGCCATGGCACGCATGTTTCGGGAACAATCGGAGCAGTGGGCAATAATGGCACTGGGCTTGTTGGCGTCAATTGGAATGTTACGCTACTTGGTCTTAAGTTTATCAGTGGCACAACGGGCACGGGATCGATAGCTGATGAAATTCAAGCTATTCAATATGTAATTGATCTAAAAACACGTGGTGAAAACATTGTCGCAGTTAATGCATCTTTCGGTTCCACTGATTTCTCATCAACCGAACGAGATGCAATCGCAGCGCTTGGTTCACTAGGGATTATGTTTATCGCTGCCGCCGGTAACGAAGCAAACAATAATGACCTGATCCCAACTTACCCGGCCGGGTATGATCTTTCAAATATAATTTCAGTTGCAGCAATCGATCAAAATGGCAATCGCGCTAGCTTTTCAAACTATGGCGCCACTTCAGTAGACATTGCTGCGCCAGGTGTAGATATTCGCAGCACTCGCCGCGGGACGAGTTATCAGTATCTAAGCGGCACATCAATGGCCACACCATTTGTAACAGGTGCAGTCGCTTTGCTGAAGGCATATGATTCATCTCTTAGCATCAGTGAAATCCGTGACGCCATACTGGAGAATTATAAACCACTCAGCTCACTCAGCGGACTCGTAGCAAGCCCAGGCATACTTGACCTCGACCATGCACTTGAATCGATTTCTTGCCCGGGTATTGGCGACGATGGAATCAATGCGCCGAACAGACCTGGTGGTGACTCGGATGGAGATGGCGTCATCGACAGTGAAGAGCTAACTGAAGGATCAAACCCAAGCGACCGTGGTAGCTATGCCCCAGATCTAAAAAGCCCAGTATTTACTCCCTGGAACGGCTTTTTAGGCATGACAAATATCTTAGAAATAACCAATCCCTCAAACGTCTCGACAACAGCTTCAGTATCACTATATCGCCAAGATGGGACATTTTGTTCGCGCGTTAACTTCAATCTGTCCGCCCATGGACAACAAGATGTAATTTTAAATGACATGCGTGGATTTCGAGCAGATAATTATGGACTGGCAAAAATAGTGTTTAGCGGTAGCGCTGAAGCACGAGCAATGATTTATCGCACAGAAAATTGGGCTAGCGGCGCCTACGATTTCGTCTTCACCACACCTTTTACCAATTCCATCTATGGACCAACAACAGTAAGTTTCAATACCTACCAGCCTAGTTTTTTCGCAGGTGACCAATCAAATCTAGTTACCAACTGGCTCACAGTGATTAATTTATCTACTGATTCGAAAAATTTTACTGTGAACTATTATTTACAGAATGGCACACTCTTGCTAACAGAGAATATTGCACTTAGCGCCAAGGGTCGTCAGGATATTCAAGGTGGCCATGTAAACCCTGGTGCAAATAATGTTGGGCTGATTGAAATCGTCCCAACCGATAATGACGCGCCTTATCTTGCTCAACTCACACGCTATGGTTACGGATCTGACGGCGCATCTTATGTTTTCGCGCATCCATTACAGGCGCGATCAGGCACTGGAGAAGCATTGATTGTTCCCATTTCCTCAACTTTAAATGCTCAGAACTGGCTTGAACTCATCAACACAGCGGGAACTTCACAGAACGTAGATCTTGATTTGCGTGACAATCTTGGAAGTTCTCTTTTTAGTGGGCCAGTGAATCTCCCCGCACGTGGGCAAGTGCATATCAATATGAACGATTTCTTAGGAACTGAACGCACTGGCTCGGCAATGATTAGCCCTACTTTGACTAACTCAGTCATTAGTCAAAGTATGTATTATTTCCGTGACAGCTCAGGTCGAATCATCTCGATGTATGGCAGTCCTGCCAGGCAATCATTTTTCGACGAAACTTCCGGCTCATATAATCTCTTCCTCACTGAAGCAAATTGGCTCAAATTAACCAATACAACTCTTTCCAGTGTTTCTGCTGATGTCGAAGTATTTTTACCGACAGGCGGAAGCACTTTGAGAAATCTCACGTTACCGGCACGCAGTTCAACCGATCTCGGTCTGCACGAAAGTTCTTTTGGAACTGCCTTAAATACTTATGGCTTAGTAAAAGTGACAACTGCCTTGCCAGGTTCTGTATACGGAGAAATTCTCCGGGTGCGATCCAGTGCAATTCCCGGCGAGCCCGATTTTATTGTCTCAACAACAGTGCGATAAGGTTTTATCCTCCCGTACTTCCTGACCAATCACATTCAGTCGTTACTCCCATGCCACCAGGGGTATCTGGTTGAACAGTTAATAGACCATTCGATGAGTCAAAATAGTAGCAGTGATAGCGCCCACTTACGGCCGAGAATGCTGCAGATCCCTTAGCATGCACAGAATTTCCGAAAAAAACTTGAAATTGAGTAGCTGCAGGAGAATATGAACTTAGAATAACGTCATCATTCCGTGTTAACCCTGCATTCTGAAGAGTTGTATCTGCATGGTCAGAACTAAGTTGTGCGTAACGGTGATTATCTACATAGTATGTTTCTTGTGCACTAATCAAATTCCTCATATTACTCACTGCCACTGCGTTTCTTGCACGTATGCGGTACTTTTCAACTTCTGGAAATGCAATTGCACTGAGAATGCCCATACAAGCTACACAAACAAGTAGCTCGATCAGAGTAAATCCTTTGTGATTAATATTTCGGTTCATCGTTTGATATCGTCAACAGACATACTTATCTTGAGTAGAATCAGTATATTACAAGATTCTCTTAGGCGGGGGTTACATTATGTCACTAGAGTTTCCATGTTCGAACGACTATTCGATCTGCATTTTTCTGACACCTAACAATTTAATTTTGCATCAAAACAATATAAATTAATCGCATCTTGCTCTTTTTAATCAATTAGATCGGTAAAGCTCTTTGAATCAATTCTCAAAGCTTGGCATAAGCTTTAAGAATTGATGAAAGGTAATTAAGGTTTTTAAAGGTTTTAGTTTCTTTCCTACTTTCTTCCCTGCGGATCCACTTCGCGTCAGACTTCAAATTTCCTCGTCAATGAGTTCTCAAGCTCGGAAAAGCGAGATTTGAAGCCTGGCGCGAGCTAGGACACAACAAAGGAAGAAAAAATGTCTAGCCAACACGAAGAGCCACTACGGCCAGAAATGGCGCTGACGATTAGTTGCGAAGGCAACGAATCAAACTGCTACCATTTCACGATCATCATGCGTAGCCCAGTATGGGGACACCCGGTGATCATGACTGAAACTCACAGACCGATACACGGGGAACCACTTGGTGACTACATACTACGAGAAGTCACTAAGTTTATCCTGGAAAAAGATGTGGATTTCGAGATCAACTTCAAAGGACAGCTAGATGGTCGTGCCGCGGTTGCCGCAGCGCTAGCATTGAAGATCGTTGAAGTATACGGAACTCGGCTTTCCAAACTCTACATCGCTCCTGCATTGGTCTGGCAAAGGAAAGAAGATGCATGAACTTCGTGGCCCTGTCGTAGCGATACCTCAGGGCCAAAGGTTCTTAAATTACCTTTTCAATTCTCTTATTCAATTGTTATTTACGGGCCAATTCCTTAACCATTGAACTAATCTGCTTTCTAAATTCAGTATCAGTTTCATGTTTCAGCGCTTCAGACAAAATGACTTTTGCAGTTTCTCGATCTTCAAGTTTATAGAGCTTAGTGTATGCAAAGAATCGCGTAAGGCGATCCGGGTGACCACTGAGTTTTTGCAACTCAGTAAGCTTTGGTTCCCAATTTTGCTTTTGAAGTGTTCGCGAGATTTCAAAATCGAGAGTCGTTGCTTGTTTATTTCCCGAAGTTGAAATTAACAAAATCTCTAAGATCTGCTGTGCTGGTTTTGTTGCTAGCCAGGCATCAATCAATTCCGAATTTGCTTTACTGGGGGTTTCAAGCAGCCGTGCAAGATCGACAAGTTGTTTTGCGTTTAAGATTTTTGCATCCTGCTGAACAAATTTTAAAACCTCATATGCGCCAGGATGCTCAAAAGCAATTGATTCTAGTGACTTGACGATCGCTAAGGAGCGAAGTTGCACACTGGGGTGCGAAAAAAGCTTGCCGATATTTTCTGCTTTAAGTGGGTCGGCTGGGGGAATGCCGGCAAGTAAAAAGAGCTGATCATTTACCTTAAGCTCTTTCCAGTCACTAATTTGCCATGTCCGTGCCCAGGCAATAAAGGGGTCATTCACACTCAAATTTGGGTGCGATAGAATCACCGTTAATACTCGGCGAGCCTGTGCGGGATCTTGCGAGAAGACTTGTGCAATTGAGCGCAAACGAGTCTCTGTATTCTCAGAAATATATTGCACGAGCGGATCAGCATCCCCGATACCATATGCCGTCAACTTTGCCAGTGTTTGCACTTCACGATCTCCACAAGTCAACTGCGGATTCGAGCGTGCAAGCTCCTGAAAGGCTGGGCCCAGCGGGGGCGGTAATGCAATTAAAACTTCTGCAGGAATTTTTGCCAAAATTGGTTGGACATTATTACCTGCTGCAACAGTTAACGCTAAAACAATCGCCGGATGCACACGGTCCAGCGCCGGCACATCTCGCGGCGTTTTATTGCCAAGTAATCCACTTAAGGCAAGTGTTAAGGCAAAACGACGATCGGAGGACTGTAGTGTTTGCTCCCAGCGTTCATCAAAAGCAATCCGGATAATTGACTTCTCTACACCCTTAGGAACTTCTTGTCCTTCGAGCACAGAGTTAATAATTAAATTCTCAGCATAATTATGTAGCGCTGCATCCGAGAGGGCGACTTCGGCAACAGTAGCGGCCATTGAAGGGCGCTTGCTGGACCAAAGATTCTGCAAGTCTTGTGCAGTAATCTCAGAAAAATTACTTCCACTACGTGACCACATAATCGCAGCGCAAATTGCAGCAACAACCAAGACAGGGATTAAGATTGCTTTCGAGCTAAGGCGTTGCTTGGCTTGCACTGCGCTGGGAGTCGCCGCTTGTTCTTTTTGCCAAACTGGCTCTTGCTCATTAACGCGATCATCGAAATTTAATTCTTTAACTCTTCCGCGCTGTTCGCTGCCAGCTTCTGGCTCGTCTTTAATTTTCGAACGCACCGACTTTTGTTCCGGGACTACTACTGGTTCTGGAGTAACGGCATCCTTCAAAGCAGAACTGGTTTTAAAAGAGCGCTTACCGTCACTGCAGGCATCGACAATACTTGCCAAGCTCGGTCGTCGCAGCGGATTAGGGTCGGCAACTGCACGTAAGACTTCGCGGATTGGCTTCATCGCTTGCGGGTCAGGCTCATCTTGAACATTCGCAAATAAATCCGACAAGACGCGACCAACACCGTAAATATCTGCGGATTCCTCTGCGTGCGCACCAGAAATAATTTCTGGCGCAAAGCCTTCATCGGCACTAATCGCAGCAGAACCAAGCTGCCTTGCGGCAGTTAAACAAAAGTAACCAATGCCAGGGTCGAGTAGGAAAATTTCATTATTTTCTCCGCGCGCAACATTCGACGAGCAGATGTGCCCGTGCACAACTTTTGCGCGATGCAAGGCTTCCACACTGCGAATCAAACTCAAGGCAATGCGTTTGGCCTCAGCAAAAGTAATATTTTCTCCGCGTAAAATTTCTTCTTCTAGTGTCGAGTTGACAACCAGGCGGCGATACCAGAGCTGCCCTCCGACAACGCCCCACTCAAGTATCTGAGCGCTGCGAGCGAGTGGTTCAATACCAGCAACCACATCAAGTAATTCTTCAGCTTCCGAGGAAAGTTGACGGGCAAGTGTCATCTCATGTCCAAAGAAACGAATCATCGTCGGACATGATTCTTCACTGATGTTTACAATTGGTCTTAAATCCCAGGAACGAACTCCTTGCTGCACTGCGATGATACTTTCGCCAGCAACAATTTCTTCAATTAACGAATTAAGGCGCTTCTGTTCGGGCTCACTGAGACTTGTCGGTTCAGCAATACGAAACCGACCGCGCGACTTCCCGACCGCTCGGCTATCAAGCTTCTCAACTAATCGTAAATGTGATGAGTGTTTCATCACTTCAAATTCCATTCCTTAAACTCAATGCTAAAGCTCCTGAGATTGAAGCTTTAGCTAATTATTCCTAGTAGTTATGATGCAGACTCTCTGCAATGGTGCCTTAAGAATCGACTAGTTTAAGTTAAATCAACAGACTTAAGCTTTTTATCTATTTCTTTCAGTAACTTAGCGATCACTTCGTCATACGGAAACTGGCCAATCAATTCTGGGCCGCGCTTAAGATTTACAAACTTTGGCCCACACCAAAGCCCAAAGTCCGCCTCATCCGTTTCTCCAGGACCATTTACGCGACAGCCCATCACTGCAATTGTTAGTTGCTGGTCTTGCAGCGACTCAGTCAGTCGCTTTACTTCCATCGCCAGTTTTACAAAGGCTCCATTTTCAACCCGCGAACAAGAAGGGCAAGAAATCACATTGAGCTTGCCTTCCAAGAATTTGGGCACGGAGCGAAAGCGGCCCGCTTGAATGTCTTGCAAAATCTCCCGCGCAACTTCAATTTCCTGATTCTTTTCTGCATCGGGCAAAGTTAAAGAAACGCGCACCGTATCGCCGATGCCCTGCGGGATCAGCTGTTCAAAAGCAATCCGTGTTTTAATCGCCCCATCAGGTAAAAGCCCAGCCTCAGTAACGCCTAAATGCAGTGGCACCTCAGGACGTTTTGCCGCAAAACGCCGATTAATTTCAACGACAGCATTCGGATTGGAACTTTTAAGTGAGACAACAAAGCGCTTGAAGCCCAAATTTTCAAGCAAATTACAATGCTCTTCTGCTGAACGCACTGCCACATCGATTGAATCCTCGGTGCTACTTTTAAGCTCAGGATCAAGTGAGCCGAAATTTACTCCAATGCGAATCGCGCAATCATGTGTGCCGGCGACATCAGCTAAAAATTTTACTTTCTCACTAACTGCAACGCCTTTTTGATGATGGTGTAAATGCCCCGGGTTATAGCGAATTTTTTGCACAAACGGTGCTACTTCTTTGGCAAGTTGGTAGCTTTCCTGCAAGTCGACAACGAGATTTGCCGCTGTCTCTTGGCGAATTTGTTCGAGCGCTTTTACGTCGTTACGACTATCAATTGCGATGCGTATGATATCAGCTCCACTACTCTCGAGTAGGCGTATTTGACCTAAGGTAGCTGGAATGTTTGTTGTTTTCGTCGCGCACATACTTTGCACGGCGATACGGTTAGGGCCACCAAGGGTGATTGATCCAACCTTAACTTCGCGGGTTTTTCGTGGTGTTACTGCTTGAATTGACATAACACTAGTAACTAGCACCGAACTAGTCTGTACTACAAAAAAAGCTTATTTTTATAGATTTTTAAGAGGTTTCACGTTAGCTACAGACTACTGGAATAAAGAATAGCGCCCCTTGCCTGTCACCGGAGCTTTAATCCAGACATCGCGAATGTGTTTACGCTGTAGAGCTTCTGCACGACGAATTGTCGCTGACTTTGTGATGCGCATTGCCATATAAGCGATAAAAGAAAAAAGTAAAAAAGCATTAAGATACAAGAGTGGAAGTAATGAAGTTTGTGGAGCGCCACTATACACTGCTCCAATCGTAAAAGCAGTTAGCGATGAATAGAGAATAATCAAACCACCGATTATAGTACGAGTCATATATTACCCCTTGTTTTTGAGTTCCCGATAGATATACTAAGAAAAGAACTTAGTCAATATCCGGGCTTTGCTTGAGCCCCTCCGCAATGTGCGCGAGGTGTTTCCCATCAGTGCCGCAACACCCACCAATAATTGGGATTTTGTATTTTTTACGAAGTTCTAACACTGCTTGAATAAAATCCGAAAAATCATCGGATTGAATCGTATCACTTGTGGCAAACTCCTCCGGCTCAAGACGGGAAACATTTCCCTGGAAGCCTGCGATTTTTAAACCGACTTCAGGCTGATAACGAGCAAGTGCTTCAAGTAAATTTCGTGGATGCGTGCAATTGCAATAAAGGCCGACTGGACCAGCTGGTTGAGTTGCTTCAATTGCACGAAAAGCCTGATCTAATGGCGTCCCATCAAGTAGTGTGCCGGCGCGACGAACCACGAAACTAACTAGATAGGGAATTGAATATTTTGCTGCAAGGTCAGCTACGCCTTGGGCTTCGCCGAGGGCTGGGAAAGTTGAGATCAAAAGTATGTCGATTTTAGTCTGACTTAACTCACGCACCTGCCATTCATGGAAATCTCGAGACTCTTCACGTGTTAAGGCAACCTCTGGAGAATAACAATCGCCACGCGGCCCGATTTGTCCGGCAATAAAAAAGTTATTTTTCTGCGGCTCGAGCGTAAGTAGTAAGTTTACTGCGTCTTGATTAATCGTCTCTGGTAAGCCACTTTTTTTAGTGCGCTCTCTGTTGGCGCGCCAGGTATCAGCTAGTAATAACGCTGGCAGCTGATGATCTCTGGCGATTTGTAGGTATTCGCCATGGATTTCTTGAATAACTTGGCGCGAGGCTTGATCGTATAGACCACAGCCGGGGCCGGCAAAATCATCAAACTTAACTCCAGGAATTCTTTTGTAACGGTCAAAGAAGGCGCCTTCTGTGAGCACAATATTGCGGGATCGAATCAATCCAAAAAGTTCAGACATTTGCTTGCACCTTAGAGATGAGTTAAAATATAGGCTTCCTTTTGTTCTTTGTCGAATTTGTTTGGGTAATTTGCTTACAGTTCTATCTCCATTTCTAGCTGGAGGTAGGCCCAAAAATAAGGTTTTTTCTTTGTATCCTCGCTTAGCCTACAGGGTTCTACTCGGGGGTATAAATCATTTAATATCATGGAAGAAATTGGCAATGGAATCAACGGGCTCTGCGCTCTAATTCGTCTCGTCGTGGCTGGACAGGAGCTGCCCAGCGCTTTCCGCTTTCACCCGCACTATGAACTCAAAATCCATAGCGCATTGACTCGTAGCCACAATGTCCTTGTGGTTTTTGATCCAGATCAGTTTGCTGGAACTGGGCACATCTACATCGAATTCTTGCGCGAGTTTGGAACTGGGCTGATTCTTATACTGCCTAATCTTGCGATTTGGCATAAGATCAACCCATCTAACGAAGCCTGGGGTCAGCTGTGTACATGCCTTGAAGCCTATGGCTTCTCTGTTCTTGGGAAAAGTGGTGGATATGTCAGTTTTGACAAAGATGGCAATTCTGTCCACACCGGGATTTTACAATTGGGACTGAGACCAGACGATTCAGTATGCGCACTCATTAGCCAAGCCCTGCTGACAACATCACTCACCCATAGATAGTTAAGTTATCAGGTGGAGTTAGCTGACAACTAGCTCTACCTGAATTTCTTGTGTATTTCTTGTTCATTTTTGTTTTTTGTCTGGGTTCAATTTGGGCCGCCTCATTTTCGTAAACCCATCGAGTTTGCTATTTTCTGGACTTATCTGGAAATTTCTACTAAATATCAGCCTCTGTTTAACTCCGGATTATATGCGAGAAATATTCGAACGAATCACAGAACATTTTAAAGTCCCTATTCGCGTCGGTAGTCGTTGTGAAGCGAATATTTTTTATCGCGTCGATCAGCTCTCTCCTGAAGATCTAAAGACCTGCGGGGATTATGTCGCTGAAAGGGTGCTCAAAGTAATTGAACCAAACCTTCCTGAAATAATCATTAACCTCCCTGGCGGCTACACTGGATTTGCAGAGATCCTCGCTCAAGAACTAGCGCTCCCAGGCGAAGAACCAATTGAAGTTATACCCTATGCTAAACTTGATCCCCAAAACGGGAAAAGTTCTTCGATTAGAGGGAAAAATCTGATTCTAGTCAGCGACGTAATTACAACTGCGCGTTCATGCCTTGAAGCGCATACTCGCGTTACAATGTTAAATGCGCGGGTGCTTTGTTGGGCATCACTAATCGACCGCACTTTCGGCCCCGGGCCAGTTCCTGTAGTTGCCTCTTTTACTGGAGATCCAGTCCGCCTACTTGAGGACGTAATCTAAGCTAGATGTCGCTTGGCCTTGCATACCTGGCTGCTTTCTCTGCTGCTTTTTTCTCATCAGCAAAAGATATCGGCAGCAAGTTACTTGCATTGAATATTTCAGGAGCCGCATCTTCCGTAGGATCATTCGTCTACGCCCTACCCTTTTTTCTCATTTTACTAGCATTACTACATGGCTTAGGTTACCCCGTTTTTCAGATTTCTTCTGGTTTTTGGAGCTTAATTATCTTACGAGCACTCTCCGATGCCGTTGGTGAAAGTTGCAAGATGTATGCCTTTAAGCACGGAGAATTTTCCACTGTCTCAATCATTCTCTCCCTGCTGCCGATTTTTGTAGTCGGTCTATCAGTGCTTATTACAAACGATCCTGTTACGCCTGCGCTCTTGATTGGCGCTCTGCTAGTTGTCGCTGCAAGCTTAACTGTGATTTATAAAAATCCCCAAACTCTCAAAGGATCTTGCTTTGCTCTCGGAGCTGTCACCTTCATGGCAACTAATACCTGCCTAGACCGGCTTGCGGTGCAAACTGCGCATCCAGTATTTTCAGGATTTGCCATGACGGCACTAGCCGGATTGTTCACCGCACCACTTTTCCTTTTCGATGGCAGCCCGCGCGAATTACTTAGTGAGCGAAAGGTTCTTGGCACGAGAGGCCTATTTGAAGTCTTATTTATGGCAGCAAAGCTTTCTGCCTTAACAGTATTGCCCGCAACTGTAGTGATGATTTGTATGCGGTCTGCACTAATCATTAACGTAACAACTGGCTTAATTTACTTTCGAGAAGGTGAGGCCAAGCGAAAAATCATCGCGCTACTTTTAGCCCTGGCAGGAATTATTATTGCTTTAATTTAGAACTTAAAGCGAGCTAGTTCTTGACAGATTGTACGTAGATGTGAATATTGCACATCTAAAAACTATGCCTCTACTTACCCGAGCCTCCTATGTTTTATCGTTTTTACCATTTGCACTTGTTGGGATGTGGGCAGGTGGGCTCAGCGCTAGCGACCTAGCTCGCGCTGGAACAATTGTCTGCTGCGGGCTAATCTGCGGCGAACTCCTTGGAAGACAATTTAAATCCACAAATAATTACCCAACCCCACCCACTTCTGAGATCCCAGAACAAGGATTTCCTTCGAACTTTTCTAAAGTTGTCCTACTTTACTACTTGGTCCTGCTTGGCTGCTCACAAATTGCTCAATATTATCTTGGTAGGCAAGGCATCGACTTTGCAATTTTCACACAAGCAATTAACAATTTTGCTAATACCGGAAGCTTCCAAATTTCTCTCGTCGGTAATAACTGGAGCGACTTTATCAGCCATCATTTCGTTCCAATTTTTTCGCTACCGGCTTTGCTTACCTATTTTGGTCTATCGCCACAAATTTCAGGGATTTTAATACATCTGCTTGCAGTTGCTGGTGGCTTAGTCGGATTTTATTATGTTGCACGTGAACTTAAATTTAACGAGCAAAGCGCTTTAGTGCTCACCCTGATTTTAGCGCTAAATCCAACACTACGCGCGGGTTTATTTTGGGAAATTCGTGATGAAATATTAGCACTGCCTTTTTTGGCATTACTAATCCTAGGAATTCTTAAGCAATCTCCCTTATTTTTCTTCCTGGGGTCGGGCATGGCGCTGACTTGTAAGGAAACAATGTTTCTTGCCTATTTTGTATTCTTGCTGACTTATATTTTGTGGAATTATTTTACTGCCAAGCAAGCTTACTCTAAGAACTTTACTTGGCTTGCCTGTCTCTTTGGCCTTGTTTCTTTGGTCGGAATTTATTTTTATTTTGGTCCAGGGCAAGGCGCGATCGGCCGCACTTTTAGTCCGCAAGCTAGGCTCAGTAACCTCAGTCAACTGCTCGAACCGCAAAGCATCAAGAGCAAATTATATTTTACGCTGATTATTTTCCTACCGCTATTATTTAGCCCGCTGTGGAGTAAAAAGGCTTGGATTATTGGCTTACCAGGTTACTTCTTTTTAGCATTAATTCTGATTTCAAATTTTCAGCCGATGTATCATCCCTATAATTATTATGGCGTACTGCCTACATACTTACTTAGCTTCGCCGCACTCGTTGCGATTGCTAACACCAGTCTAAATCGTTTGCCGCCAAATCTAATGCGACTAATCCCAACTCTAGTTTTATGCCTGCAATTTTCTCTCGCGGGAAGATTTCATCCAGCGGCTGACGTAGTTGATTTTCTCCGCACAAAGAATCTCCCTGCTCAAGATGCACTTTTAGCGATAAATTTAGATCGAAAAGTTATTGCTGATGATTTCGACGTTTCACTTTTCATCGAGCATGCACAAGTCACACGACTTTGGAACGCAAATGCAAGGAAAACCGACTGGGACGTAATCGCACTGCGTAAAGGTTTAGCCTATAAGATTAACCCCTTATATCTGAAGCATAGTTATATCTGCAAAGAAAATGCTTCTTGGATTGTTCGCTGTAAGAAGCCAGAACTGTAAAAATTAGAGTTTTAAAAAAACAATTAGTTAGATTTAACTTTTTGTTTGGGCAGATCGAAAGTTGCCGTCTCGGGTTGCTCCCAATGCCCAAACTCAGGGTCAGCGGGGTATTCAATTTGCTCAAGACTATCTTCTAATAGCCAGGCGACTCGCTCGTGATCGGGCGAGATGCCCCGCAAAATTTCAGCGGCTTCACTAACGAGTTTACGCACTGTGTGCAGCTTATCTAAATCATGATACTGTTTTTGAAATAGTGTATTTTGAGCCATAACCAGCAAGCGCCTTACTTTAAATGAATTATAGTTTAAAATGACTAAACTTGGCAAATTGACTCAATTTCAGCGTTTGATAATAAAATTATCCCTGCTCGATGCAGGCGAGTGATTTATAGCTAGACTTTACCGAGAAACGCTCAAATCTGAGAATTTATCTAGGCTTACGCATGAATTTATCTCCTCTATACGCAATCCTCAACTTGGGAAGTGTTGAAAATCCTTACGAATATGGCTGCAAGTTATTAGACCAAAGCTCATCTGCAACTTTGAAATACGTACAAATTCGCTCAAAAGCAGCTCTTCCCGATCAGGATTTATTTGATTTTTGCCAGCGCTTAATTTCCTACAGACAAAGCAAACCTGAGCTTCAGGATGCAAAAATTATCATTAACGATCGAGTCGATATTGCACTAGCTGCTCACGCCGATGGTGTTCACCTTGGTCAAGACGACTTACCGGAAGAGATCGCCAGAAAATTACTTGGTCCTGGCAAAATTATCGGTCTTTCAACTCACACTAACAAACAAGTTACTAAGGCCTGCCTCACAGCAATCGATTACCTTGCACTTGGCCCGATTTTCAGATCAGCTACAAAACAGGGGCATGCAGAAATTGTCGGTCTCGAAACATTAAAAGAAATTTGTCAGCGGACTAGCTTACCTGTTGTTGCAATCGGAGGTATTAATGCTACTAACGCAAAAACTGTCTATGCAGCAGGGGCCGCAAGCGTTGCAGTGGTGTCTGATCTTTATGAAAATCGAGAAACCCTGCACACTCTTTTAGGCAATTATCAACTTGCTTTTGGAAATCCAAAAAGTATTGGTGGATCTTCAAGGTGAAGACCTGCTGCCTTAACTTTATTCCAAACATTCTTGGCGTGCGTCTTCACTTCTTCGTCGAGCATTTCGTGAGCATTTGGTAGGCGAAACACTCCGTCCAATGCTAACAGCGCGTGAATCGAGGGCAATTGATTGCCAGTTAGCTGAGTTTCGATTTCGGTTAGATACGTTTTAATTTCATCTTTTGTCATAGTGGATGCATCTTAAAACAACTAACCCTTGTATTTCAAGAGCATATACAAACTTGGTGGCCAATCTTAACCCTGCTTATGCTTCTCCTTAATTTAAAAAGGGAAAGGTTAAGTACTAAGGATCAGGGGAAGTATAAGTTCAAGCCTAAGAATATAATCGGGAAAGCACTATCCTCATCTAAGATCCTTGATAAAGTTCGAGGAACGGGAATCGACCGAAACCGGACTTTATCAGCGGTCTGGGAGAACGATTTCAACAGCCTCATAATACCGCATCGGATCGTTATCTTCGGGGTCAAACACAAGTGGATCTTTCATAGTAATCGGTTGGACTGCAACTCGCTTAGGATCAATTCCTGAGCGAATAATCTGTGTGGCAATTGCTTCCCCGCGCTTCTTCGCTAAATACTTAGCATAGTCAGACTTTGGATTTGCTGATGTGACATACGAAGCCACAACTAAGCGAGACCAAGGAAAACGGCCACGACTTAAAGAGGTGATTTCTTTAACTAAGCTATCAGCCCCACACTTCAACTTAACGTCGCCAGCATCAAAAAAAACATCGGCTGGATAAATATCTCGATTAGGATGTAAGCGCATCCTGCGCTCCAATTGTTGAGAAAGCACTTGTTGCGCGTAGAGCACTTCTTTCGTTTGACTAGCTTCGGCGTCAAAGCGCAATTGCTCGTCCTCGTTTAAATCTTGTGCTGCCCCATGCATTGCTCCAAGCGCGGCACCAAAGCTGCCGCCCACTAGCACACTCGATGTGGTAGTCGCCCCGACTTGCGCTCCAATCACAGCACCGCTACCCGCACCAACCATCGCACCGTAGAGCGTACCTGCCCCTTGCTTGTCAGGCCCCGGCACTGGACGTGGATTACACCCAACGCAACAAACTAAAAATATGCAGACGAGAATAGAAAACTTCATAAAGTCATTGATTAGCATACACAAAAGAGCTTAAGAAGCATTAAATCAAACTAGCGTTTATTGCCTTGGGGTTGGACACCGCTAAATGCTCGAATCGCCTTTATTTCAGCATC
>JAEUWB010000013.1 GCA_016786595.1 bacterium
AATCTTAGTGCCCACACAGGTTAGATGATTAAATTGCTGAGGCGAGTTATGAAACTATTGACGTTTTTAAGTAAATTTAAAAAAGAAAAATCTTCAGCTGTAAAGGCAATTTCCTCGCCGAGAACTGTTCTAGATTTCCCGAGGGTAGCAGCGGAAGCAAATATTTCACGTGTAGCCACAGAAGCCTCAGACGATGAGCGCATCGCCCTGGTGGTTGAAAAACTAGCGCACGATGCTCAAGTCAAGGGAGCAGCGGAAGTTTTTATCGGTCATCCCGACAAAGCAAGTTATGAGTTTGTTGTCGGCAGTAAGTGTTACCGTGGAAAAATTCACCCCTCAGTCTATCAAACTCTTGCGGCATACTTTAATGGACAACACCGACTTGAGCGCAGTTGCAACGAGTCTCAAGTGCTAAAAAAGATTTGTATTTCTTTGACGAGGAATTTTGAGCATCCAGTCTTGTGTTTGAGCTGGGAACTGCTTGTGCCTGAGTCACCCGAACTTTCTGCCCCAGAAATTTTAGCAGGCCCTTATGCGCAAGCAACTGACGAAACGGCAGCACTGCCCACGGTCTTACTGGTCGATGACGACTTACGCTTATTAATGGTACTTTCCAAGATTTTTGAATCAAAATCCTTTACAGTCGTAACCGAGCATATTAGCTCGCGTGCACTTGAAAGACTTAATCGTGGGGAAGTCCAAGCTGATTTAGTCATTGCTGATGTGCATATGCCGAATTTGGACGGTCCGAAGTTTTTACACGAGCTGCGCCAAGGCTTCCCAGATTTACCTGTGATTATGCTTACTTCAGATATGAATTCGTTAATTGAAGCTGAACTGGCACTGCTTGGAGCAGATGCATTTGTCCGTAAGCAGGAGGATCCTAAAATTTTATTGGCCTGGGCTAAGAATTTGCTATTACGTAAATATCGCATGAAAACTAAGCGTGCAGTTGAGGAGCTTGCCGCGTGACAGAAAATCAAGACTTGTTACTGCTTTGCTCAGCAATCGTCGCACTACTTGCCTGTCTAGTAGGAATGCTGCGTAGTCGACGCCTGAAAGAGGAGCTGTTGGAACTTAAGCGCGATCTGAGTCAAATCACCCGTGGTCAACAACCACTGGCAAATATGAATTACCATTCGCCTGAAGTTTCAAGCCTTAAACAATCACTTTTTGCCTTAGTCGAGCGGATTAAGAAGCTAGAGCATACAAAAGGCAGATTAGATGAAGTTTTAAGCTTTAGTAGCGAAATTATTGGCTCCGGCGATCAGGCGCAGGCGACCGCAAGTAAAATTACTCAACTGTTAGAATCCCAGATTAAACCAGAATTAGTTGCGGTAGCTGTTTTATTGAAGTCCTCAGAGCATGCTCCACTGGAGCTAATTTCGATGCGCGGCCTGCCGCAGAAGCGCATGGAAGAGGTGCTTTGCATTGCTGCCGAAAGCTTATTGCACAAAAATCAAGGATCGCAAAAAGAGTCGCAGTGGGGTTATATTTTTCCTGAAAAGAACTCACTTTTTGATTTTTCTTCTTTTGGCATCGGCCTTTCGTTGGTTGTGCCACTGAGCATGCACGGTATAATTAACGGCGCGCTCTGGCTTGGATTTAAATCTGGCACTGCGACACTTAACGAACAGCGAAAATCTTTTGTTAAGGCTATGGCAGATCACGCCGCAGCAACACTTTATGCTGCTTCCAAGGCGCAAGCGCGTGAACAAGAGCGAGCTGGTGAGCGTGATTTCTTGCTCGGTGTTTCCCATGATTTGCGTGCACCCGGCAGTAGTGCCTTGTACGCACTTTCTGATGTTTTGTCGGGAGAATGTGGTCCACTCTCAACCGATCAGCATTTGCGCCTAACTTTAGTGAAAGATTCGCTGCTCGAGCAACTTTCTCTACTGCAAGATGTGCTCGATTTTGCTAAACACCAACGTGGTGTTTTATCCGCGCAAAAAATAGCCTTTGACGCTCTCCCTTTAATTCGAACAGCAATCGCTAAATATCAAGAATTAGCTCTGCAGCATGGCTTAGAGCTTCGCTTTGACGAAGACACCCAAGCCGCAGCAAAGCTTGCTAGTCAATATGTTTATGCTGACCGTCGCCAAGTAGAACGCATTCTTGCTAACTTTATTACCAATGCAATTAAGTATAGTCCTGCAGGGCTAATCTCAATTCAAATCATTGCTCAAAGTGATGCACTTGAATTGGTTGTTTTAGATCGTGGCCCGGGAATTCCAGCTGAACAACAGAATCTGCTTTTTAATCAATTTCAACGCTTACAGACTGGTGCGGCAACTGAAGGTTTTGGATTGGGGCTGGCGCTCAGTCGTGTACTTGCGGAGTTGAATTCTGGCTACGTTTTCTATCGTTCACGCGCGGGGGGCGGTTCGATTTTTGGAGTAGGGCTAAAGTATGCTCCTGCAGGTGAAATTAAAAATAGTGAAGCACGATTTGAACGTGTACTCGTGCTCGATGATGAACCTGAAGTGTGTCGTGCGACGATGCGCCTCTTGCAATCGCGAGTAGGACAGCTGATTCCAAGCTCGACCATTAGTGAAGCGCGTGAAGTGCTGAATACTTTAGCAATTGATTTATTAGTCACGGATTTACACGTGGGCACGGAGAAAGTTACAATTTTACTTGATGAAATAAAAAACTCGGCACGGAAAATTCCGATTATTGTTTTAACTGGAAGCTCAAATCCCACTGATCTAAAAGACCTGCAAGCAACTTTCGGAGCTCATGTGCTCGAAAAGCCCATCACCCGCGAGGAGCTACTCAACACTCTTAGCGCTTTGCCGCGCTGATTTTATCTCGCTAGGTTCATGCCCGATCTTCTTGATTTTAAGCAATCTTCGATTGCCACTTGGCTAGCAGCACTATTATATAGTTAACTGAGTAACGTATGCAGAATTCAATTAAAATCACCTGGGACGATGTATTACCACTCTTAGTCCGAGTTTTTGTATGGGGATTAATTTTGGCGGTACTTTATGTGTTACGGTCTTTTTCGCTACTCATTTTTCTGACTTTTGTTTTTTCATATATTCAGTACTCAGCCATCACCCGCCTTGAACCGTACTTATCCGGCAGGACATTGCGCGTGTTTGTCGTTGCACTCTCGATGCTGGTGATCATGTTTTCGACAATGCTCTTTTTATACCAGCCAGTGATAGATCAAGCTAAGGTCTTTGCTGACCGTTTACCGACTTACTTAAGCGAATTAGACAGCCGGGTTGAGGAACTTACTTCGAAGTATAATTTTTTGCAGCAGTTTATTGATACTCATCAAACTGCTCAGCCCGTCCCGAGCGAGACAGCGCTAGAGGACCCGCACGCCAAGCAAAATTTCTCAGCCTCGATGATTACTTCCCCAAGTGCGCAGCTGATCGAATTATTTCTCGGCAGTCCTGGCGTTGATAAAGAAAGTGGTATGAAGACACTGGTGCAGCGGATTAAGAGTTATGGCAGTTCGCTTTTAGGAATTGTCTCTGCATTTTTACTTTCCCTGCTGTTCTCTTTTCTAATTGTTTTAGATTTGCCGAGCCTAGCCAAAGGAGTGCGTGGTTTGAGAAATACTAAACTGCAGTTTATCTACGATGAAGTCGATGATGGGGTGAGTAGTTTTGGTGTTACCTTGGGGCGCGCGCTTGAGGCCCAGTTACTGATTGCCATCGTTAATACTGTCTTAACAGCAATTGGAATTGTAGTCCTTGGCCTGAGCGCAAAGGCTGCTTTTCTTTCGCTGATCGTGTTCCTCTGTAGTTTTATCCCGGTTGCCGGAGTTTTCATTAGCTCTGTGCCAATTTGTCTTGTGGCCTTGCAGGAATCGGGATTTACTCTGGTCTTTGCCTGCATCATTTTGATTACAATTATTCATATGATCGAGGCCTATATTTTAAACCCTAAAATTTACGGCTCACATCTCCATCTTAACCCAGTGATTGTGCTGATTATCTTAACAGTCGGTGGAAAGCTTTTTGGCGTGTGGGGATTAATCTTGGGCGTTCCCCTGTGTACTTACGTTTTCACTAAGGCAATCCGCTACCAAGAAACACAAGAATAGAAAGCAGCTCTCGGTCTTAACGACGGCGGCTGGCTGAGCCAAGAATGCCACGCATGATTTGCCGACCCATTGATTGGGCCACAGAGCGCATCGCGGCAGAGAACATATTGCGCATAAAGCTACCGCCAGTTTTACCTAATTGCTCTTTAGCAGCTTCCCAGCTGCCACCGGAATTTGTCACCATTTTCTTTTGTAGTTTCTCGTAGGCCGACTCACGGTCAACGCTTTCGCGGTATTTCGTAGCTAAGTAAGAGCTCGACATAATACGCGCACGCTCCTCGGCCGTCAGCGTTCCGAGTCTTGAGTGTGGTGGTGCAATCATTACACGCTCGACTGGAGTAGGAGTTCCAGCAGTATCAAGGGCCGAGACTAAGGCTTCTCCTACAGCGAGCTCAGTTAAGACTTCAATCGTTTTGATTTGCGGATTTGCCCGAAAAGAATCTGCTGCCGCTTTAAGTCCCTTGCGGTCCTTTTCTGTAAATGCACGCAAGGCATGTTGAACTTTCATCCCCAACTGAGAGAGCACTGTGTCGGGGACATCATTAGGATTTTGGGTGACAAAAAATACACCAATGCCTTTCGATCTAATCAAGCGCACAACTTGTTCGATCTTTTCGATTAGTGCTTTTGGCGCTTCGCTAAAAAGCAAATGCGCTTCGTCAAAGAAAAATACAAGTTTTGGCTGTTCTAAATCACCGGCTTCAGGGAATTCTTCAAATAATTCTGAGAGTAGCCAGAGTAGGAAGGTCGCATACAGACGAGGCTGTTGGAGCAGTGTTGTCGCATCGAGGATATTAATCCGACCCTTACCTGATTGGTCGGGGACTAAAAGATCCTGCAGATTTAAAGCCGGTTCTCCAAAAAATAAATTACCGCCAGCCTCTTCAATTTGTAGAAGATCGCGTTGAATCGCCGCAATTGAGGCCTTCGCGACATTTCCATACTGAGTTTGAATTTCTTCGGCATTTTCCCCAAGCCAATTGAGCAAGGCACGTAGGTCTTTTAGATCGAGCAATGGTAAGTCACGGTCATCGGCAACTTTAAAAGCAATCGTGAGTACTCCCTCTTGCACGTCACTTAAATCGAATAAGCGTGATAGTAGTAAGGGGCCAAATTCGGAAATTGTTGTCCTGAGTGGCAAGCCTTCGCGGCCGTAAACATCCCAGAAAGTGACTGGATAAAAATCAGGTTGATGATTGCTTAAGCCAAGCTTAGTCGCACGCTCTTTAACCTGTGGACTAAATTCCGTGGGCGCAACTGCAACACTTGCTAGGTCGCCCTTAACATCAGCTGTAAATACATGCACTCCTGCGGCAGAGAGTTGCTCTGCAAGCACCCGCAAAGTCACTGTTTTTCCTGTTCCCGTAGCGCCAGCAATTAAGCCATGACGATTTGCCATTTTAAGTGGCATGCGTTGGTCTGTCCCGTCGCTAGAGTGGCCAAAAAAGAGCGTATTAGCTTGTGTCATGCAATATTCCTCGATATTTTCGCGGTTTCGAGACTATTTTGATTTACGCCAAACAACAAGTTTTTTTAGATTTCCCCCAAGTTATGCAGTTCCTAATGAATGTGATATGGTAACCGGACATTCTAAGCTTGCTGCAAAAGCGCGATACGGCTAAATTTAATAGAGTGGATTACTGTGGCATCATGCCATTTGCGAGATAGGTGTTTAATGAAGTTAAGTGATTTTAGTTTTAAGCTCGGTCAACGAGAATTTTTGCCTCTGCTGCAAGGCGGAATGGGCGTCAATATCTCTACCGCAGCTCTCGCCCTTGAGATGGCTCGTCTTGGCGCAATCGGACATATCTCTGATGCGCTCTCTCCATACTTATCCGACCGCATGTTTAAAACTACATACCACAAAGATAAAAGCATTCAGTTTAAAGACCGCGTCGATGATTTCCCTAAACCTGGCGTTAAGTGGGATGAAGCGAAAGTATATGAAGCTAGTAAGAACTACTGCCGCGATACGATGTCTAAAGTTAAAGGTTCAGGTGGAGTTTTCATCAATGTCATGGAAAAGCTCGGCATGGGAGCCCCAGCTGAAACGCTTCGCGCTAGATTACAAGGCGCAATGGATGGCGGTATTGATGGCATTACTCTCTCGGCAGGATTGCACACCGGCTCACTGCAGCTAGTCACAGATCATCCAAGATTTAGAGATGTTTTATTCGGAATTATTGTCTCATCGGCTCGGGCCTTGAAAATATTCCTCCGCAGCGCGCAACGTGCCGAACGCCTTCCTGACTATATCATTGTTGAAGGCCCACTTGCTGGTGGACACCTTGGTTTTGGTATGGATTGGCATAAATTTGACCTACGTACGATTGTCCAAGATGTTTTACATTTTCTTAAAGAAAACGGCTTAAAAATCCCTGTGATTCCAGCAGGGGGAATTTTTACTGGTGCAGACGCAGTGAGTTATCTCCAGCAAGGCGCTGAAGCTGTCCAGGTTGCTACTCGTTTTACGATCAGTCGCGAATGCGGTTTGCCTGAAGCAACGAAGCAAATTTACCTTAAATCACGAGAAGAAGATGTTGTTGTGAATCTAATTTCACCAACAGGATATCCAATGCGCATGCTTGTCTCTAGTCCGTCGATGCGCTCAAATATTAAGCCGCAGTGCGAACCGCTAGGCTATATTCTTGATGCAGAGGGGAAGTGTCAGTACCACGATGCTTATGCTCAGACTGGTTTTGATTCTAATGGTAAGAAGTTACCGGTCACTAATAAAATGTGTATCTGTCACCATTTCATGAAATATGACTGTTACACTTGTGGTCATAATGTCTTTAAGCTTAAGGATACGACTACAACCCAAGCAGATGGCTCGTATGTTTTGCCGAGCGCTGAACAAGTTGCAACCGACTACCTGCATACAGCCTGCGAATTACACAATCTTGAAGAAGCCCTTGCTGCTGTAGCCTAGGGAAACGCTGTTTGCTGATTATGTTTGCTAAGGTCGGTAAACAGATTGCCGCGCTTACTGCACATGCATGGACCCTTTAAGCCCCATTCTTATAAGCTCTGGGCGGGGAGCAGTTTTTAGAAATGGCTCGCCCTTGGCTAAACTGATCTGCTAGCTACCAGCAGTTACGACTCGGGCTGCCCCGAAAAAAGATAACACTGCACTTTCTTCAAACCTCTCCCCACCCAGAGGCTTCAGCCACCCATAGCATTAATTCCAACTAGTTGTTTTTCTATAATTATTTGGATCCAATTTGTGTTCTATAAAGCGCAGAGTGGAGACTTCGGCGTGGCGT
>JAEUWB010000014.1 GCA_016786595.1 bacterium
GACTCCAGACAAGGAACCAAAACCTAGTGATTTAATTCCGTGGTAGAGTTGCTCCTTACCAAGGCGTTGTCCAATTTTAGTGATTCCTACATTGGAAGAACGTACGAGAATGTCACCAAACGAAGCAATGCCGAGTGGATGGACGTCTTCAATTAAGTGTCGTCCAATTCGAAAGCGACCCTGCTCGCAATCAATTGTCTCATTCGGGGTTGCAACTGCATGGTCAAGCGCTAACGCAGCGACAAGTGGCTTAAGTGTCGATCCAGGTTCAAATGAGTCTTCAATCACCGCATTTCTCAATTCACTTAAGTCTTGCAGCGGTTGATTCGGATCGTAGCTTGGAGTTTGCGCCAATGCTAAAATCTCACCACTATCAGCGTCTAGGATCGTGCCAAATATACGCTTGGCCTTAGTGTCGCTTAAGCCCTGCACAAACTCTGCTTCAACAATGGCTTGAATCGATGAGTCAATGGTCAATTCCAGATCTTCGCTCTGATTAATCATTGTGCGAGGATTGCCGACTTCATCGACACTTGCTGCAGCAAGTGTCGCATCAAAAATTGTCTGTTGTTTCCGTGACGGAGCAACAAGCTGGCCGCGCGCATCGCGTCGCAAATTGAGCTGATAGCTGTCGGCCTTAAGTAGGTGATTGAAGGCCAGCTCAACCCCTGAAAGTCCTTGACCATCTGCACCGATGCGGCCGATCAAATTCCCTGCAAGTGTTCCAAGTGGGTACTCACGTTTGTATTCTTGAATAAATTCTAACCCTGGCAACTTTGTCTGCTTAACCTGCTCAGCTTGAGATTTAGTAATCGAGCGAGCCAACCAGGCAAATCGCGACTGACTCTTCAGAATTGCCTCGATTTGACTGGGGGGTCGATCGAGGATCAGGCTCAGTGCCTCACTCCATTTTTCGGGTTGTTGCACTAAATTTGGGTGAATTCCTAGCGAAACCCGCGGCACTGAATATGCAAGGATTTGACCGTTACGATCAGCAACACTAGCTCGCGGTTCCATCACTTCTAAAGTTGTCTGATGCTGCTTTAACGCAAGTAATTTCCAGCGCTCACTTCCATATGCCTGCAAAGCGTAAAGTCTGGCGACTAAGGCCAGGCAGAAAACTGCGATACAAACGAGCACGAGGCGGATGCGAATTACTCGATCAAAGCTCAACCCCAAGGAATCATAGCCGAAAGACGTGGGCCTGTATCTGCTCTGCTGATATTGAGCCTGTTTATAAGCACGATTGTGAGTCCATTTTCTAGGCATAGAGCATTCTTAGTTTCAGAGTTACTAGCCAAGATTAATTCTTCGTACCTGTTGTGGAAGAACTGGAACAAGATTTAATCGACGCTCCACTTCACGTGAGAGCATATTTGGTGAGCGAATCTTTTCTTTTGCTACCTCCAAATCTCTGAGCGCATAGACACTTCGTGTAAGCTCTGCTCGTCGCGCCTCGATATGATATGCCATCTGCGTTGTCGCAATACGCACCCAAATCTGCACAACTAAGCAAAGAAAAATTATTATTCCAAGCATGATTTCAACACGAAAGATAATTTGCGGCCAGTAAATTGTTGGCACTGTTTGACGACGATATGAAATTACTTGCTGATACATTTTGATATCCTTAATAATGTTAAACCTGCTTGCTACTTGTTAATTGAAATACACGGAGTCGCGCGCTGCGTGCGCGCGAATTGGCGGCAATTTCCTGCTCGGATGGCGTAATCGCTTTTTTGGTTAAAACTTTTCCGCGTTGCTCACGCTCCCACTCGCGCATTTTTGCGGTAACTAACTTGTCTTCCGTGGAATGAAAATCAATCACCAGCAGGCGTCCGTGATCGCAGAGCACTTGCAGCGACTGCTCCAGTAAGGCACGAATCTGATCATATTCCTGATTGACCTCAATTCGCACCGCCTGAAAAGGAACCGTTGCGGGGTGCTTACGCTTCGCAGCATTAGGTTTGTAGCCACGTCCTAAAACTTCTTCGCAAATCTGTGCAAATTCTAAAGTACTCTCTAGTGGTCTGCGGTCGATAATTCTTCGCGCTAGCGTCCTACTGCGACTACCCACGCTGCCCTTCAGAAACACCAGCGTCAATTCTCGCTCGGCATACTGATTGAGCACCTGCTCAGCGCTTAATTCTTGTGTCTGATCGAGGCGCATATCGAGCGGTCCAGATTTAGCAAAAGAAAATCCACGCTCTGCTGTATCCATTTGATCACTGGAATAGCCGAGATCGGCAAAAATCGCGGCAACACTCTCAGTAGCAAGTGTGCTTGTAGCAGAAACTACTGCTGCTACCTGCGAGAACTCGGCGTGCTCGAAGGTAATACGGGCTTGATATTTTTCAAGGCGTTTTTTTGCTCGGACCAATGCCAGAGTATCGCGGTCGAGGGCTAATAAATGACGCTCGGGAAACGCCTCTAGTAGTGCTGCCGCATGCCCCCCACCGCCCAGCGTGCAATCAATAATCAGCCCTGCCGGCAGATCTTCTAGGAAAGATAAAACTTCCTGACAAAGCACGGGCTGATGCGCTGTAAATTGATTAACCGCAGGATCAGCCACGACAGATAAAGCCTCCATACCTAACGCTTCAAATCTCTTTCAAGATCGATGTTTGCAAATAATTCTGGATTCTCGAGTAATGCTTGTTCAGCTTCACGGAAGACGAGCTCAAAGACACGCTCATCCCAAATACGAAACCCATCTAACACAGACGCGAAAACTACCTGTTTAGTAATCCCTGCGTACTGAATCAGATGGGTAGGTATTTTAATCCGCCCGTTTCCATCCACACTACATTCGCATGCACGTGAGAAATAAAAATTTTCCAGTTGTTTCAATTTTGGATCAAAGCGACTCTTCCTGAGTAGCTTAGCTTCAAGCTCTTCCCAGACGTCTACTGGATAAGCCTCCAAGCAGCGTGCCCCTTGAGAAATAAAATTTGTGACAACCAGCGATGCTTGTCGGCGCGAATCTAAAGTATCGCGGAAAGCTGCAGGCAAGCTGATGCGTCCCTTATCGTCGAGTGCATGGGTAAACGTTCCACGAAAGGAATAGTTCCTTTGCTGGCTTGGAATTTTCGAACCACTTGAAACCATTTTACCCCATTCTTTCCCACCTAATCCCACTTTACTACCAGAATGGCCTGTAATAATCAAAGCGTTATAATGTTTTAATTTAGAAAAAGTATGGGTAGGACGAAGGCCACTGTAAGGCGTTTAGCTTCTGCCACAGGGACTAATCCCCTGTGGCGCCTGCATACGAGAGACTTTTTGTAGATAATTTATTGCAGCGCGAGGGTTAATTAACAGAGCCTTTGGTGTATTTAAACCAAGAGACCATCTTCAAATTGGGCAGGGCTTACTCAGAGTTCTCTCATCATGAAAACTCAGCGTGTGGCTAAAGTCGCCTAGATTCCTTCCTTAGCCAGCCAGCTATCGAGGAAAGCATAACCTGAACGGCCATTGCAAGTATCTTTGCTTGTGACTTTTGCATCGGGATCGAAAATTGTTATGTGCGGAGCTCCGCAGACACTAAAGCGATCAAGCACTTTATTGATCTCCTCAATCTTGCCGTACATTTCTGCTTTTTTCTGCTCCATTTCAGCTTCGGAAGTTGCAGTGAAGCTCGTGCCCTCCTGCGGGCCTTCAGGGAGATCAATTTTGACAACTTGCACATCACGGCGTCGATTAACAAGTTTACTTAAGCGTGGATTTAATTGTTGGCAAATGCCACATGACTTGGATGTAAACTCAACAATAGTGAATGATCCTTTTTCCGCCAGGTCTTTTAACTGAAAATCAAGATTATAACGAATATCATTAAATGCTGCTTTCGTGATCGAAACACTAACTGGATTACCTTGAACCTTAGTTGGGTCCTGTCCAGGGTTTAAAAATTGCGGGATTGGTATGTAACCAAAATATGTCGCAAGACCAAAGGTAACAAGACCGATAATCAATTTAATCATATCCTTATATTTATCGAGTGCTTAGACAATAATCTTAAGCATTATTGAAAAAAGATTATCCAGCACTAATCTTTCAATAATATTGAATATTTCCCTACTCTATGTTCTTATTTTATTGGGTAGATGTGGTAATTTTGCGCTTAGCCAAGGTTTTGATCGTAGCCACGACCCGACTTAACTTTGATTCAAGATCCTCTAGCAACTGCAGTGTTAATCGAAGAACCTTCGATTAACTGCGTCTTGGTAAATTCATTTTCTGCATCATCTGAATTTACTAAGGCGCAGTGCTTGAAACTGCTTGCCGGAGGTAAAAATGTTTGGAGATCCCGTAATTGATTCAGTCATTGTCGGCCTATTCAGCATGGCGATTGCTGCAATTTGGCTGCTTGAGAAAACAAAACCAAAGAAGAAGCTAACTGACCAAGAGCGAAAACTGCAGTATGAAAGCGATCAAGGTTGTATCTTCATCGGCTTAATTTGCGGACTTTTTGTTGGAGGACTTTTCTACTCTGGATACACCGAAGGGTGGTTTGGAGAGCTTGAAGAAAAATATCAAGCTTGGCAGCAAGCAGCGCCAGTACAATGGCCGAACGATCCGCAAGAGGAAAACTGGTTTGACTGGTGAATACTGCCCCTACCCTACAGACAAGATGGGGATAAGGTTTTTATCCGCGTTAGCGCAAGACCACATCTCCATTTTCAGCGATCTCAAATAATAGCTACAAGGTTGGATAATCGATATAGCCTTTAGCTCCGCCACCGTAAAACGTTGCCATCTCGGGTTCATTTAAAGGTGCATTTTTCTTAAAACGCTCAACCAGATCTGGGTTTGCGAGGAAGGCAACCCCATAGGCAATTAAATCAGCTTGATTAGACTCAAGCAATGCTTCGCCGCTATCGCAGGTAAGATTTCCGTTTATAATAAATGTCCCTTGAAATTTTGTTTTTAACGCAGGGCTAACGCGTGCTCCATCAGCACTAAATCGGTGGCCCTCCAGTGGTTCCATCGAGTGCAGATATAAAATCCCACGTCTTGAAAGCTCTGCTGCTACAAAGCAAAAGAGGTTCAGTGGGTCTGAGTCAGACATACCATTGAATGGATTTCTAGGTGAAATCCGCACTCCGACTCGGTCACTACCAATTGCATGATTTAAGCCTTCAACAACTTCGAGTAAAAAGCGAGTGCGATTTTCAATGCTACCGCCGTAAATATCTGTGCGTTGATTTGAACCATCACGCAGAAACTGATCTGGCAAGTAGCCGTTTGCGGCATGTATTTCGACTCCATCGAATCCGGCTTGCATTGCCATTTCTCCAGCACGGACATACTGATTAACGATTTCAGGAATTTCTTCAGTTTCCAGTGCACGAGGTGTTACATATTCTTTTTTGCCAAGTGGAGTATTTGTTGAAAAAGAAACTTTAATTGCTGAGGGTGCTAGAGGGAGCTTACCACCGAGAAAATCAGGATGGCTCACGCGACCCATATGCCAGAGTTGTAAGAAAATTTTTCCGCCTTGATTGTGCACAACCTGAGTTACAGATTTCCAGCCAACGAGATGATTTTTACTAAAAATCCCTGGGGCGTTAACCCAACCATAGCCCATTGGATCGATTGCCGTCGCTTCCGTGATAATCAAGCCAGCAGATGCCCGTTGTGCGTAGTATTCAGCCATGAGACTGTTGGGGGTGGCGTCGGGGTTGGCCCGCCCACGCGTAAGTGGTGCCATGACCATGCGGTTTTTAAGGGTAATTTTGCCGAGTTGATATTCAGTGAATAGTTTCTTCATATTTTGTGATTACTGCAGTTTGCTTGGAAAAGTAACCCCATACCAAATAGCCTGCATAGAATAAGCACGCTAACTAGCTGATAATACAGAATATTCTGGAAAAATGCTCTGAGCAAAATAAATTAAAAATTAATGCAACAAATCCGACTAACTTTGTAATAATAGACTTCGAACGATGTTTGGTGAGGCTACCAAACATATTTCAACGTTTTTCTTCCATCTTTTTCACGGTTTCCATCAAGGTTTTACGTAAGTAGCTGTAATCATAGCGATTGCTTGCGTAATCCCATTTAGGAAATCTGACTTAAAGATGCATTTTTTTCTTGATTTCCGGGTAGGAATTTTCATATTCTGCGCCCCTTCGGTTTTACCAATTAGAAATGCCTAGAGTAGCTGGCGTGCTGAATAAACAATCAGCTCGCATAGAGAGAATTTTCCCTCGCAGTTAGGCAACGAGGGGTAAAAATAGTTGCAGTAATGCAGTAAGGAGAAAAAATATGAAGCTTTGGTCAAATGGTTCAGTTCAATCACAACTCGGCGGATTCAATCCGGAGCGCAGACTTTTGGCAGCAGTGCTACAACGCGCCATCAACGACTACCTTACCGGCGACGGCGAACTTCAAGAAAACGCACAAATCTGGCTTTTCGAATCAGACGACGATGTCGATAATTTTGGATTTTCATACATCTGCGAAGCACTAGATTTTCATAAAGAAGAGCTACGCAAAGCAATTCAATATCAATACGAAAATATTAAGGAAAATGGCGGACAACTTGGAGAAGAATTTGCAGCTGCTCTGCAATAATCCATCGCCAACTTAAAAATTATATAAAAGTTATTTTAAAGTTATTTCTTCACTTATACATTAGTAATTCAAAGGGCCAGTTGATCTGGCCCTTTGTTTTTCTAGCGCTGCGTTAGAGCTCTTCCACTCTTGCCGATCATTTCTCTAGCCTAAATCGATCGATCACCTGCCCACTCGAATTAATCGCCTCAGAACTAAGTTTATTCCGCGTAGCTTTAACGCGCACAAAATGATGTTCTTTCTTAAAAACGACAATCTGCGAATGACTTGCTACTTGGTCGTACAAATCACTGCCCCCACCCCCACTCACGACATAAAGGATTTTACCCCCACGACCACTTAAGTTGATTCTTCCCGTGCGCTGATATGCGTGGTCATGCCCTGAAAACACAAGATCGACCCGATACTGCTCAAGCAGCGGCAATAAATCCCGCTGCAACTCAACCGTATCTCCGTGCGGTCCGGCACTAAATGGTGGGTGATGAAAAAAGACCACAGTCCAGTTTGGACGTGGATCCGAATTTCGATAACGTCTTAAATCAGACCGTAACCATTCTTTCTGCGGACTTCCATCACTTAGGCTTTGATTCGTATCAAGCGCAATAAAATGCACTGCACCACGATTAAAAGAATAATAAAATTCGCTACCACTCCGTGAAGAATTTTTGGGCAGAACATAGATACTCTCATAATCTGAAGAATTAAGCGCATCATGATTTCCAAGAGACGGATAAAGTGGCAATCGCGAAATTATCGATCGATAAGGTAAGAAAAAGTTAACTAAATAATCACTCAAAGCCCCTGTAGGATAAACGATGTCACCAGTATGCAAAATAAAATCAAACTTTCGCCGGCTCAGCACACTGGCAACAGCATACTGCGCCAGTGAGGCAACACCAGAATCCCCTAAGACTGCAAAACTTATTTCCGCTGTAGATCTGCGTGACTCTGCAGTTTTAAATTTACCTCTAAAAAGCTCCTCACCAGCTGTTGTATAGATGCGGTAGTTATAATTTCTGGCGTGGTTGAGTTTTTTGATATGAAACTCATGCCGCAAAGTAGCCTCCGCCTCGCGATAGGTTTTACGATAGGCCCGCCGTGAAACATTCAAATTTAAAGCTGCTGATTCATCGGTATAAAAAACAACAATCGCCTCACTCGTAGAAATACCTTGTAAGAGTGGTCCCCCTGTGATTGAAATTGCAAGCGCACTTGCAGCAAGTCTAGTTGCAAGAAATACCCCGAAAATCAAACGCATTAATATCGCACGCCACTTACATAGTTACACATTGAGAGTTGATTGATAAGCTATAAAATTCCAGATACTATCAATCTCGATAGATTGAGACAGGATTGATTAGCCAATGATAAAACTAGTTTTACTTTCACTGTGTTCGGCATTTTTATTTCATGCTCAAGCTTATGCCGAAAACAAGCTTAATATTTTAGCGCTGATTCCCTTGACTGGGCCAAATGCATCAAGTGGACACAGCATTAAACGTGGCATCGAACTTGC
>JAEUWB010000015.1 GCA_016786595.1 bacterium
GTATTTACCTTCGTTTGTTGAGCACTCGGCTTTTGCCATCGAAGAAACGAGGATTCTAGATATTTTTAGCCCACCAAGTCAGCTGACTGGGGTTGATCTGCAGAAAAAATAGCTTGCAGTAGGAAGTAAGCACCTATTTACTTTTGGTATCGGGTTACTTTCTCAAAACTTTCTCAAATAAATAGATAAATCTCGGAAGTAAGCGTAATGCAAAATATTTTCAGCTAGACGCAACACGTGCCTAAGTCTGGACGATAATGTAGTTGGAAGTGTATTTTTAAACTGCAATGCATAAGTAAAAAAGTAACCCGATACCAGGGATTAATTATGAAGAGTCAGCATGAAATAATTATATATATCCAACTTCTTAATGAGGGGACGGATTGCTATAGACCAGTTAGGGCAGTAAAATTAGGTAATATAGAAAATGCTTATAAAATATTAGAAGACAATATTTACGACCGAGAAGATGAGGAATGGGAGTTCGAGCCCGGAACAAATGTATACGTCGAAGAAAAAACTCTGTTCGGTGACCCAAGTAAACCTGAAAAACGATTAGTAGCAAAGAGAGTTAAAAAAAATCTACTATGAGCCAATGACCTCTAAAATGAACTCCAATAATGAGATTATATACGTCCAGTTATTAAATGAAGGGACTGTTACTTATCGACCTGTTAGCGCAAAAAAATTGTCAGAGAGTATATATCAATTATTAGGAGAAGATATACATGACCCAGAGGATGAAGAGTGGGAATTTTTGCCGGGAACTATAGTTAAGGCAAATTACAGGAAATTTGAGTTATTACCAGGTAAGAAAGAAATACTCTTAGTAGCTGTATCAAAGGTTTAATAATGACCATTCTGACCTCATCTTTCATCTTTGGTACGGGGCCACTGCCATTAAGTTAAGGCAGCAGGTAAGTCCTCGTCATTTCGAGCGAAACGAAGTGTAGTCGAGAAAGCGTTCGACCGAGCTCACGCCGAGGTCTCCAAATTCTTCAAGAAATACAATTGGAGATCTCTCCACTTCGCCCTGAGTAAACTCAGGACTTCGGTCGAGATGACGGCCTTATAATCCTTAACTTAATGGCCGTAACCCTGTACCAAAAGTTAAGAGCAGTTGGGTTTCAAGTTGGCACAGTTAAAGAGTTTTTAGATCTCGATGTTAGCAAAAATGATTGATTCAAGTCAGTCACGGGTAGCAAAAATCGAATCTGCTGCTGAGGATGTCACGCTCGATCTAATATGTCGCGCACTATTTGCGCTTGATGTATCTCAGGCGAAAGTTGCTGACATTATCAAATGCCGAACCGCGTGAGAGCTTCACAATCGCCAGATCTAGCCAGACTGACGAACTTTTAAGGCATCTAGTGCTTGTGGCAAGTCTTTTTCTTCAATAATAAAAATGTGCTCGGCTGTGGAAGTTACGTCGCCAAGCATATTAATGCCACGCTCAGCGATAAGATGAAACATGTAAGCTGCATAGCCATGAGTAAAAGTTACTTTCTCGGGCAATAATAAGGTAATCTTAACCAAATCCTGAACTAATAATTTAATTTCAGAACCAAAAACCTTTTTTATTTCATCAGCGAATTCGTTCTCTGTAAATATTGTCGCCAACTTATGCCCTTCAACGATGGTTATTTCTCCTCCGCGGTTGTATATTCGATTATAAAGCGGCAAAAGCTTGCTAAGATTATTTTTGTGTTCCCAGGCAGCTAGCATAACTTTGCTGCGCACTAGTATTTTTGCCTCAGCGAGCATCTGTCTGAGAGTATTTTCATGTCGACGTTGTTTCTCGATCCGTTTCGCATATCTTGTCGAGGCCATTACAACAGCATCAATGCTCGAAATTCTTCTTGCTTTGCAAATTTCCCTAGCAAGAGCAGTATGATTAATCAGTCCAGACCGTAAACATTCTTTAATACCAGGATGCTGGTTAATGTATGACTGAGTTTCTTCTGCAATGCTTGAGGACTTTAGTTTAGGCATAAAGTTGCATCTAGCATTGTGTTGTGTTTACAACAAGACTGTTGTAAGGCGTTATATTAACAACATATAAATTTACTAAGCAATATCTTTATCCCAGTAAATTAGCTATAGTTCCGGGGCGGTTAGAAATTGAGATAAAAAGAATGTCAAATGCTTTACCAGAAACAGTGCGTGAATCTACCTATTGTTCGACGCTTTCAAAATTAGATTTCTTTTCATTACAAAATTTGCTTCACGGTCAGATTTCAGCTCTGCGAGTGCCCAGCTATTATCCGATTTCACGGTGTGCTGAATTGTCTCAATGGTTTATCGAGCACAAATTTAGAGCACTATACGGCCAAAATGTTGCTGATCCAAGTGACCCAGGTAAAGTGAAATATCTCGATTATCACGTCGATCGCATAGGTTACCCCCGTAATTTATTGATTGGGAAATCAAATACGAGCGCTGAGTTTGAACAGTATTTCTCGCAAAATAATTCAATTTTTCAGGAAATTAATAAAATTACTAAAAACAATCACCCAATCGTGAAATTAATCGAAGAAGTAAGTTGCATCCATAGGTTTGGTGCTTGCATTGAAAAGATAAATGGCCAACAAGCTTTTTGTGGAATTGGACGCATTACTCGCAGCGGCAAAGATACTCTATTATCAAAACTCCCGCATGTTGACGGGACCTGGCCTTATACAATGCACTTCAGTGCAAATATTTATCTACAGGTGCCAGAGCTTGGCGGTGAATTAGAGTTGCTCGGTGGACCAATCTTGTCTGCTGAAGAAGTTGCGCAGATAGGTCCCGAACATGAGTTCAGAGCAGATCCGAATTATTGTGCTTCCCAGCTGATTAAGCCAGAGGTGGGAGATTTAATCATTATCAATACTCGACAACCTCATGCAGTCAGGGGGTTTGAAAATGGCAAACGAGTTTCGATCTCTAGCTTTATTGGCTACGACCCAGGTCAAGCACTAAAATTTTATAGTTAGGAGAATGAAGTCATATGAAACCAAAAGAAATTGCAGGAAAATTTTACGAATATATCGCTAAAGGTGATTTGCATAGTTTATTCGATTTACTGCACGATGATATTCAATGGGAATTATTTGGTCCAAAGATCATACCCTATTTCGGAAGATATCAGGGCAAGGATGGAGTCGGTGAGTTTTTTAATGTACTTTTTAAGCATGAAGAAATTTTAGAATTTGTACCGTCTTCATATATCGAAGATAAAGAAATTGTTGCCGTTTTAGGAAGAGAAAAGTGCCGGGCAAAAAGTACAGGAAAAGAATTTTCGGCCGAATGGGTTCAGGTCTTTCGCATCAATCAAGGCAAAATTAGCAGCTGGTGTGAATATATTGACACCGCCACGCTAGCTGACGCGTATCAGGCAGAGAACACAGTAGATCAGGCAAAAAATTAATCTGTCGAGATACGTAATTTATGTCGGAGCAAGGCGAACTTGCCCCGGTTGTTTTACTAACCCATTCAGCCAGAACTCTGAATCTTAGTATTGTCTGAATAGAGTAGTCAGAAGATTTACAACCATAAAAAGTGCTCAAGGCAGAGTCGAAACACTGCCCTGAGCATTGATCTCAATCCACCTAGTCGTGATCGTTGCTTTCACCACGATCTTCGATTCGCCCTGCCAGCCAGTTCAAAAGCCAAAGTGCTAGAATGATATAGATTATTGCACTCAGCATCTTCCAAGTTACCGCGAAGGTAATATTGGGAAGCGCCTTGATTTTACTTTGGACTTCTCGCAACTGTGCGAGCTTGTCTGGAGAGCTCTCGTCGATCGCTTGAACCGCTTCAAGTTCAACTAGTAGTGGATCTCGAGGGTCGTGGCCCTGAATTGAAACGACTTTGCGGACACCGTTATCTTCCAAGGCTGAAAGATAACGTTGCAGATGTAAACTTGCTTCATAGGCATCATCAGCATTAACTGCTCTGTTCTTGATTGCATCAAGATAGAGGTTATTAGCACCGTAGAGGCCAACAAAAGCGAGTAACACTCCCGCTGTCGCTGCGATTAGGGCAATACGCGCAAGTCGGATTTTTGTAATCCACATGTCGTTTTGTCCTTACCCAACCATGCAAGTTGAGTTGAAATCACTGCTGATTTCAACTCAACTTGTTATATATCCTAGGTATCTTCTGACCCCCTAGGGGCATTTTAGGAGCAAGCTTAGTAAACTAATACTTCGCCACTAGAAGGTCAGTCAGTGACTTTACTCACAATGATGTTGTCAAAGAACAATTGAACTAACCTCAATTTACGATCTTTGATTGTAGCTATTCAAATTTATTTTAGCTTGGATATTGCTGAGCCTGAATTAAAACTAGAATGCTTGTTCGAGTTTGAGAGCAGTCAGATCTTCATGAGCGCTTCCCTAGACTGAGATTTAGTAAAGCACGGCTTCAGAGTTAGACCATCGTGCCAATTCGACATGTAGCCCACGCTCGAAGTCTTTTTGCTCAATCTCAAAGGCAAGGCTGAAGGCTTGCTCAGCTGAGATACCGCGACTAAGTGCTTTAAGATAGTTACGCATTGCGGTAAAACCCTTCTTCTGCACTAAATTACGTGCCACGAAAAGCGATTGCGCATAGGCAGCTGGAACCATGCGTTCATCCAGCGTCATAAATCCAGCTTCCAAGTCATTTAAAGGCAGTGGACCGCCACTTTTTAGTAAATATCTGAGTTCAGAAGAGAGTGTTGGATTAGTGCGACCTTCTAGAAGTTGGGCCAAGCCTTCATCTAACCACGCTGGGCAACGACTGCCCGAGAGATCAGCTGTGAAGGCATGTACAAGTTCGTGACGTAAGGCAGTGCTTAAACCTTTGATTTTTGCCTGATCTTTTGGATCGAGCGGCACAATAATTTCGCCATTATAGTACATGGCATTAGTCCACTCAGGTGCGCCGGTTTGCTTATGAAATTCCTGCGGAGACATGAAACGTAAAACCACATTATGTTGTAGCTCAAACCCTAAAACACGGCTTAATTCTTGAATGTTCTTTTCGAGCAGCTTCACAGAGTGATCGGCTAAATCAACGATAAAGTTTTCGGAACTATCCTGAGCTTTTCCAAGATCGACATAAAGCGTAAAGCGCGGTTGTGCAATTTTTTTTACTTGATTTTCTTCAGCAGAACTTGCTGCGACAGTAACTGCAAAAGCAGCTAGGCATAAGACCGAAGAATATAACAACCGATAAAACTGAAACATCCGCTACTCCCTACAGTTAGTATATCGGCAGGTTTGGCAGGAAAAATTGAATAAAAATTTTATGCTCCCGAACGATCATTCGATCGCTGGATTTTTCTAAGAACTAGAGCGTTTCACTTTTCGGTGTAGTAATATTAAGGCCTCGCCTACGGCGAGACAAAAGAATATTTGAAGAAACGCTCTAGATTATACTGGTTGCGTAAAGATGAATCTTTACACAACATTGCGTAGACTAAATCGGCGCCCGATTTGATTTTTTCTGCGTCTACGGGAGCGCTTTGCAAGCGCTCATTAGAGCAATTCACGATTCGTGCTACATCAAATCGTGAATTGCTCTATCTAAAAAACATTGACTCTGCAGCAAGTGAGTTGCGCAGCAGTCCGGCTGATGACCACGGCGCCTTGTCATCACGACCCATTCTTGTACTTGATATACCAAAGTTCTCAAGCAGAACTAGAAATCAGATTAAGTCATCTACTTGAAAGTATTCGCTACATTTCTAAACAGTAATTTTTGATTCAAGTATTAATAAAAATATTTTTATAAATCACTAGCGCGCGATCGTAAAAGGCGTTACCTCGCTAATAGATGGATGGACCCAATTAGTATGGAGGAGTAGCTGAATATGAAAATTAAATTTAGTCTTTTAACTTTACCGATAGTAACTGTAGCTCTAGTTCAGAGCAGTACGACAGTTATTGCTGACGATCTTGCGCAAATGATTTCGCCAGTTTCGCAACCAGTTATATTCGAAGACCCACGCCACAGCACAGAATTACGCCCAATCTTTGTGCATCACGAATTACAGGACGACTTCGTCACGGGCGGCGGCGATGTGCAAGTATATGCCTTACAGGCGCGCTTTAAACTAACCGACGATTTGTCGTTGATTGCAGTGAAAGACGGAATTGTTGATTTAAATCCCTCCGCTGTTGTGCCTAGCGATACTGGGATTGCAGATATTGCTGCAGGTCTTAAATATTCATTTTTTAAATGTGATACGGCAATTGCCACAGCGGGGTTAACGTATGAGATTCCGCTCGGAGATGAGGATATTTTGCAAGGTCAAGGCGATGGCATGTTTAATCCATTTTTAAGTGCTGGCGCAGTGCAGGGGAATTGGAATTTCATGGGACACACTGGATATCGCATCCGAGTTGATGATGCAGACAGCTCATTCTTTGATCTTAATGCGCATGTTAGTTACAAAGTCGACAATTTTTATCCGCTTGTAGAGCTTGGCTTGAACCACGTGACAAACTCCGGAAATCGTTTACCGATTGCGGATGAGGGTCAAGATTACTTCAATTTCGGAGCAGCAAATTCTGCAGGTGAGAACTTGATCAGTATGAGTGTTGGTGCACGCTATCGTTTAGCAGATAACATCGACGTTGGTGCAGCCTATCAGTTTCCGCTTGAGCGTGAAGAGGGCAGTAATGTCTTAGATTGGAGAATTACTGCTGACATGATTATTAGATTTAGTTTGGTCTAGTATCTATAAGGAAATGATTAACGCAGCACACTTGCACCTAGTTTTAGCTCATTTGCCGGTTATTTTAATTCCAACTGGCTTAACAATCGCTGTGGTTGGGCGATTTAAGCAAAACACAGCTGTAAAAATTACTGGTGCAAGTGTGCTGCTCATTGCTGGGATGTTAGCGCTGCCGGTCTATTTTTCTGGCGGTGAGGCAGAAGAGATTGTCGAACGTTTGCCTGGAATAGTTGAAGAGCAAATCGAAGCGCATGAAGAAATTGCCGAAGTAGTTTTAATACTAGCACTTGCCACTGCAGTCTTAGCCCTAGTTACATTATTTCAAATCATCTTCGCCAAATCTACAGCGACGCTAATCTTCAATCTACTTTTAGTAGTTGCCATGCTAAGCAGCGGATTCTTAGCCTATACCAGTAATCTCGGTGGTAAAATTCGACATTCAGAGATTGACGCAGGTCGCGGGGCGGCAACTCAAGTAGGACATGACTCGGAGCACGATGATTAGCTTACTTCGAGATAGCGCGCAAAGGCGTCAAGTGTGGCGGGACTAACGTGATGCTCGATTCCTTCAGAGTCTTTGATTGCCGTATGCTCATCAATACCTAAAGCAAGTAAAAAATTTAAAACAATCTGATGTTTCTTTTTTGAGCGTTCCGCGAGCTTCTTGCCCGAATCAGTCAGAATGATTCCACGGTATGGTTCTTTAATGACTAGCCCGTAGCGGGTAAGACGTTTAAGTGTGCGAATTACAGTTACATGTGTCACGCCTAGTGCCTTGGCAATTTCAATTACGCGGGCCCTGCCGCAATTTGCAGTTAATTCGGCAATTGCTTCGACATAGTCTTCAGAGAGCTCGCGAGCATGCGCACGTCGTGTGCAAAGATGGCCTTTGACTCGTGTTTTAAGTGGTATATTAGCGGTCTTGACGAGCGTGTTCGACATAGTCTAAAATGTAGCCTATGCTACATTTGATTGTCAATCGATTTTTTCTACGAATTTTTACTCTGAGTTTCTGCTGTCTTGCATATAGCGTTTCGGTCCAAGCAGCGGACAAAAAAATATCTATCGTTACGACCACTTCAATGGTTGCTGATGCTGTTAGAGTAGTTGGCGGTAAGCGCGTTCAAGTTCAAGCGTTAATGGGTGAGGGGGTTGACCCACATCTTTATAAAGCCTCACCTGGAGACTTGAAGTTATTAACGGACGCAGAAATTATTTTTTATAATGGCCTTCACCTTGAAGGCAAAATGGCTGAGATTTTAGAAAAACTCAGTAAGAAAAAACCTGTTTACGCAGTAGCTTCAGGAATTGATACAAAACTTTTACGTCAACCTTCTGAATTTATGGGCCAGTATGATCCACATATTTGGTTTGATGTAACGCTCTGGAAGCAGGTTGTAAGTTATATCGCGAAAGTCTTGATACAGCGCGACCCAGCAGGAGCAGAGTATTATCAACTTCAAGAACAGAAATATCAGGCAGAGCTTGACCGCTTGCACGCAGAAGTCTTATCGAAAATCGCCACTATTCCAGTAGCGAAACGTGTTTTAATCACTGCCCACGATGCCTTCGGCTACTTTGGCCGCGCTTATGCGATTGAAGTGCGAGGTATCCAGGGGATTAGTACTGACAGCGAGGCCAGTATTCAAGAAATGAATGCACTGGTTGATCTGATTAGTTCTCGTAAAATTAAAGCTGTCTTTATTGAGTCTAGTGTTCCACAAAAGGCAATCGAAGCCTTAATTGAAGGGGCTGCATCGCGCGGCCACAAGGTAGAAATTGGAGGACAATTATATAGCGATGCGATGGGAAAAGAGGGCACAGCGGAAGCAACTTATTTAGGCATGTTCCGCTTCAACGTGAGTAAGATTGTTGAGGCTCTCCATGGATAATTCCAGTCCGCAGATCCCAGCGCTTGAAGTGCATGACTTAACTGTCGCCTATCACAGTAATCCAGTTTTATGGGACGTTGATCTGCAGGTCCCACAAAAGTCCCTCACAGCAATTGTCGGGCCGAACGGCGCAGGGAAATCGACTCTACTTAAAGCTGCCCTCGGCCTAGTCTCGCTTGGCAGCGGCTATGTTAGAATTTTTAACCAAGAAATTAAAGCTCTACGCAGTGAAGTTGCCTATGTGCCGCAACGCGAAAGTGTTGACTGGGATTTTCCAGTCAATGCACTCGATGTTGTTTTGATGGGTCGCTATGGCAAGTGCGGCTGGATTAAGCGACCTACAAAAGTTGACCGTGAAATTGCAGAAAATGCCTTACAGCAAATGGGCATGCAAGATTTTGCTTCCCGTCAAATTGGAGAACTTTCTGGAGGTCAACAACAGCGAGTTTTTCTCGCCCGGGCACTGGCGCAAGAGGCTAAACTTTATTTAATGGATGAACCCTTGGCCGGCGTTGATGCTACAACTGAAAAAATCATTATCGATACGCTGAATCAACTCAAAAATTCAGGCCAAACAATCATCGTTGTCCATCACGATCTGCAAACTGTGCCGGAATATTTTGATCACGCGATTTTATTAAACGTCCGACTCGTCGCTGCCGGAGCAGTGACAGAGATTTTTACCAAAGAGAACTTGATTAAAACCTATGGTGGGCGACTGACGATCCTAGAAGAATTGAGGGACAGTGTTCATAAAATCACTGAGGGTCGCAAAATTTAAGGCACGAATGTTAGATCTAAGTTTCTTGTCGTATGCAAATTCGCGCACAGTTCTCGTGGGAACAGTTTTACTTGGGCTTTGTGCGGGCGTGATTGGCGTAATGATGATGCTCAGACGCAAATCGCTCCTTGGTGATGCAGTAGCACATGCGGCATTGCCCGGAGTTTGCGTGGCCTATTTAATCATTGGCGATAGAAATTTTATTGCCTTTCTGTTTGGTGCACTTGTTTTTGGAATTTGTGCCAGCGGATTAATTGCATTCGTGCGTGCCCATGTGCGCGTCAAGGATGATGCAATTACGGCAATTGTGATTGGCGGTTTTTTTGGAATCGGCATTGCGCTTTCACGCTGGATTCAAAATCTGCCCGGCGGAAACCGTGCTGGGTTAGACACTTTCCTTTTTGGCAAAGCTGCAGCGATGGTCAAAGCTGACGTAGAATTGATTGTCTATGTTTGTTTACTGGTGCTTGCTTTGGTTGTAATTTTTTACAAAGAGCTTGCAGTCTCGACTTTCGATCGTGAATTTGCAGCAGTTCAAGGTTGGCCGGTTAAGGCAATTGATTTTTTTCTTTCCGTTTTAGTCTGCGCGGTGACTGTTGTGGCCCTACCGGCTATCGGAGTTGTCTTGGTGGTGGCCTTACTGGTTATTCCAGCTGCGACAGCTCGCTTTTGGACGAACTCCTTGGCTACGCTATTGATCATGGCAGGTTGCATTGGTGCTTTTTCTGGGGCCTTGGGCTCAGTTTTGAGTGCCACGCTTGAAGCACCTTCTCAGACGCTCTCGCGTGGTTGGCCGACTGGTCCAATGATTACCTTAGTTGCCTTCAGTTGCTTTGTGATTTCTCTACTTTTTGCCCCGCGGCGTGGAATGATCTCGCACTATTTCAGGTTGAGACGATTTAGAAAGGATCTTCAAAGTGCTCGACTTAATTAACTCGATTGAACCATTGACGCTATTGACTGCTGTGCTTACGAGTGCCACGTGCGCGCTTGCGGGGAGCTTATTAGTAGTGCGTAGAATGTCGCTCTTAGGCGATGCGATTTCGCATGCGATTCTACCTGGATTGGCTATGGGGTTTATTCTTTCCGGTTCAAGGGCGCCGCTTTATATGTTAATTGGCGCGGCAGTGACTGGCTTACTGACTGCATTTCTGTCTCAGGCGCTAACTAATTTTTCCAAATTGCCCGCTGATACAATCATGGGAGTAGTATTTACATCTTTCTTTGCGGTTGGCGTGATTCTAATTACCTGGGTTGCGCGTGATATCGACCTCGATCCAGGTTGCGTGCTCTATGGACTAATTGAATTTGTGCCTTTTGATACGGTGCATATTTTCGGCGTGGAGCTACCTAAGGCGCTGGCTTGGAATTTTGCGATCTTTCCTCTCACGCTATGTTTGATTGGGGTTTTTTATAAGGAAATCAAAATCGTTGCTTTCGATAGCACGCTGGCTGCAGCGCTGGGGTTTTCTGTTCCGCTGATTCACTATGGCTTAATGACACTAATTGCGGTGATTGCGGTTTCTTCATTTGAAAGCGTGGGCTCAATTTTAGTTGTTGGAATGCTGACTGCTCCAGGAGCTACTGCTTATTTATTGACCGACAAGCTGCACGTGATGATTATTTTATCGGCGCTAATCGGGGCAACTGCAGCCGTGATTGGTTACCTGCTTGCGGTCATGGTCAATACTTCGATTGCGGGAATGATTGCCGGTGCGGGATTATTGATTTTTCTGGTTGTGCTATTCATCGCGCCAAAACATGGAATTTTAGCGAAAGAATTTAAACGCTTCCTGCTAGCGCTACGGATTGCTGAAGAAGATATCTTAGGCGCACTTTACCGTGCGCAGGAAAAATCTGAGCACGTTGTCTCAAAGCGACTATTAACAACTAAACTATCACCGATTACAAGTTCTGCCCCGCTAATTCGTAAAATTGCTTTAAGAAAGCTTGCCTTTAATCAGGAAGTTGCAGTTGCTGGCACGGGAGTGGTGACGCTCAGCCCTCGAGCATTTGAACGGGCGCAGGCAGTGATTCGTCGGCACCGTCTGTGGGAGTCATTTTTGTCTAAGGAGCTACAACTTCCTGAAGATCATTTGCACAGCCCATCGGAACGAGTTGAGCACTTTATCACAGAGAAATTGCAAGCTGAGTTGCAGCAAGAGCTTGGCGGGCAGAATAAAGATCCGCATGGTACGAATATTCCCTAAAGTTTGTTGGATTCTATTCTTGGGCTTAGGCTTGAACTTGATCTTCTCCTTTCTCCTTGCGACTTGTGGGTAAAGTCAAGGGAAAGTTCAAGCCTAAGTTTGAAGCTTACTGCAGCCCGCCCTGATTACTGTTCCACATCATGGCTGTGGCAAGCGCGTTGTGTTTGCCTTTTGGATGAAAAGCGCGCCCCGTGAAATATTCAGGAACCGGATATGCAGCGGGAACTTGAAACATCGCGATATCAACGCCAACTGACTCAGCATAACCTGGAAGCGTAGTTTCGCAGGCAGATCCCCCGATACAGTCGACATAGCGCTCATTATCACTGTAGTAAGTTTCTTCACCACGCGCTGCGGCATGTAAATTTTCTTCACTCAAAGCATCGAAGGCTCTCTTTTTGTAGTCAGCGTAGTAGGGAGTAGCAATCGCTGCTAGAATGCCAACAATTGCAAGGCTTGCCATGAGTTCTATCAACGTAAACCCAAGTTGGTTGGACTTTGTCTGAGGCGACAACCCGAGATATTTTTTTAGCAATTTTTCTGCGTAACGATGCATAAGTCGCAATTAAAAATTAATCACAAAAGTTTTACTTTAAAATCTTCCTTAGTTATTCCTATCGGCAATGTTCCCCAAAAAACTTAATGAACTCGAGAATAATTCTTTATTTTCAGTGGGTTATTACAGTGGATCAAGCTCGAAAAATACGCTATAGACATCGCGCAATAGATAATAATTGATAGGATTGCTTTATGACCCCACGAGTAAAAGAAATTTTAAGTTGGTATAGCACTGAAAATCCAGGTGTTTTAAGTAATTTGCGAAGAATTATGTGCACTGGAAATCTTGCCGGAACTGGTAGATTTGTAATCCTTCCAGTTGACCAAGGATTTGAACATGGCCCAGCACGTAGCTTTGCGCCAAATCCTCCGGCCTATGACCCGCGCTACCATTTCGACCTTGCGATTGAATCAGGTTGTAACGCTTATGCAGCCCCGCTTGGGTTTTTGCAAGCTGGAGCTACGGAGTGGGCTGGCGAAATTCCGCTAATTTTAAAACTGAATAATTCTGATTCATTGTTTAAAACTAAAAACCCCTGCTCATCAATCACGGGTAGCATTAAGGATGCACTTGAGCTTGGTTGCGCGGCAATTGGCTATACAATCTATCCGGGGTCTTCTGAACGTAACGAGATGTATCAAGACCTGCGTGAATTAACTCAAGAGGCGCGTGCCAACGGACTTGCTGTAGTTGTTTGGTCGTACCCGCGCGGTGAGGGACTTTCCAAGGAAGGCGAGACAGCAATCGATGTCGTAGCTTACGCTGCGCATATTGCCTGCCAACTTGGTGCACATATTGTAAAAGTAAAACCGCCTTCAGCGCATATCGAGCAAGATGACGCACGTAAGGCTTATGATAAAGCTAAAATTCCTGT
>JAEUWB010000016.1 GCA_016786595.1 bacterium
GTATTGAACGTCCTTCTGAACCTGATGATCTATCACGGGGCAGGAAATGTCAGCACCTATACGGCGCTTGTCGCTCACAGTGGCGGCAATGACATGTATCAAGCCGCTGCTGCGATGTGTAACGGCTTGTCCGGATTCAACCATGGTGGTGCGGCCTATCAGGGCTTGCGCTTTGTCCTCAACGATCTCAACATCGAGAACTGCTCGGACCGAGAAGCTCTGCGTGCGATCGCGAAAGAGCTCATCCAGCGAGGACTTCCGATCTGGTGTGTCGGACATCGCATCTTGCGTGGTTCGAACGACGACCCGCGCGCTGCGGTGGCAAAGAAGTTGATCGAAGAAATCGCTTCGCGCCACAAGCACGGAGAAGTCCTCTTGCGCCGTGCTAGCATCTGGTATGAAGTTGCGGTGGAAGAGATCGTTACTGCCAAGCCTGGTATAGGCTTCCAGGCGGTCAATATCGACGGCTACACGGGGCTTCTGGCTTATCTCGCTGGGCTAATTCCCGAAAAGGATGCAGCGTCAATCGCTGGGCTTTTCTTTGCAGTCTCTCGCACGGCAGGCGCTCTGGCTGAGTGTTTCTGGTCCGGCGTGAGCGGCAAAGTGGCCTTGATCCGGCCAAGCGTTGTGACGATGGAGCTTCTCACGCGCCTAGCTCAGGAGGCTTAGCACGGGAAACTTAACTCGTGCAATCGCTTCACGGCGGATTTAGGTTCTTGGGGTGGTTGCGTTACTTACATGACCGGCCACCCCAAACTAAATTTTTTCAATATTCTGCAATTCCTCTGTTTAATTTTCTCTTGATTGGCATATAGTTATTTTTTGCCGTTTTGGTCTTTGAAATCACTAATTGAGTATAATTATACCCGGAGGTTAGCCTTGGCTGCTAGCGATCTAGAGCAGCCAGAGCTGGATACCTCCGGCAAAAAATCAAGGAAGGTTTTGAAGATGCCCTATCTCGTAGATCCCGCGTACCCTGAAAAGTACGATCGACTTATCGCCATAATTGCTGCCAACATCAACGACAGCCAGCGCCCCACGCAGTTCCTCTGGGTGCTGCGCCTGATTCTAAAGATTGCCTATACCACCGAGCGCTACTGGCCTGATAATGAAGCAATCGGGCTACTTGATTGTAGCGCTAAAGAGTGGTGTCGGCGACTTGAGATTCCACAGTCAAAATGGGACTTACTGCCAAACGCAGCTGAGCCAGATAATTCGTCTGCAGTAGAGCAAGCTGTAATGGCTTTGCATGAAGCTATCGGCACAGATCATGAACTCCGGGCAGGTCACTGGGGCTACGTGATTTTGAAACTGGCGGTGACTCTGGTCGAGAAAAAAGTCATTTCAATCTTTTTTGTATTGAATTGCTTCGATTCGGCTGCGCGCGTCTATTATCAAACTGTTGTCGGACCAAAAGAGGATCTAAAAGTCGCTACAAGGAATCAGAATCCTCGGGTAGACATTTTTGCTCCACTTATGGGTGATGGCTAAAACGAGTTTGGCATCTTGCGTCTGGAAGTTTGGCCTCAAAACCAAACTTCCAGACTTTGAACAAAGGTTTACGCCAGGTATCCAGCTCGTTTGTTCAAGTGTTTTTATCCAGAGATCTTGCTCAGGGGATTTAACCGACTAATTCAAATTTCCCATTGTAAAAGCGTTGGAAAGTAAAATAGCAGGGGATATCACCATTTACGTCAAAGCTAATTAATCCACTTGCAGCATGAAAGTTTTGAACTTTAAAAAGTTCTTGTTTAATGCACTCAGTGTTTGATTTACAGCGGTCAATAATCGGAAGAATGATTTTTACAGAGTCGTAGGCACGCACCGAAAGATAGTCAATCGGATTTGGCTCTCGTTTGTAACTTGCTTTGAATTGATCAATAAATTTCACGAGCTCTGCGTTGGATCGATCCTCGAAATATGGCGATGAACTTGAAACGATTATACCTTCAACTGCTTTGCCACCTGTCGTCCAAGTATCCTCACCGTCGAGAATTGCTTCTGAAGCAATGAACTGCGAGGTGATTCCCAACTCGCGTGCTTGCTTGATAAATAACGCAGCTGGTTGAGTGTAACTTGCCAGATAAATTACAGCAGGTTTTTTAGCACGTATGCGTGTGAGAATTGCTCTAAAGTCTGTCTCTGTTGGAAGAAAACTTTCTACGCCAGCGATGACAAGGCCAACATTTTCAAGGGCCATATGCGCGGCTTTCGCAGCGCCAACTCCATAGTCATTCTCATTGTGTACAATATAAAATGACTTGCCAGCGAATTTCTCCGAGAAAAATTTCGAAAGGGCCAAGCTTCCACAAGTCGAAGCAGGGAAGTTACGAAAGGTGTAGTCGTCCGGCGTACTATAGAGCGGGGATGCCGTGGCGACTCCAATTTGTACAACTTTGTCTTGATTGACAATTGGTGTTAGCGCAATCCCAACTCCAGATCCCCAGGTGATCGCAACTGGGAAGGAAGTTTTTTGCTTAATGCTTTGGTAGGCAGAGAGTGCTAGTTTTGGGTCGCTTTGACTGTCCTCAGTGATCAGATTTACTAGTAGACTATCGCGTTGCAGTTGGTTTTCTTTGCCGAGGGCAAGTTCGATGCCACGTTT
>JAEUWB010000017.1 GCA_016786595.1 bacterium
AAGGACGAAACTTAACCTCTATATCTCACACACACTAAGGCCTAATCGCGCCTACGTGTAATCAGTAAGCACCAAAATAGCCTCAAACAACCCATGTTATGCGCCGCTCAAAGCAAGATGTAAAGTATAGATTGAAGCTAACACTCTGCTAACATTAGATATTTAATGATTCCGGGTAGTTGCATGCGGGAATTATAAATCGGATAAAGTAAGTATAATCAAAATTTCTTATAAGTTATAGCTTCTGCTCCAGAATAACCTAGGAACAAATCCAAAATGAATCGATTACATTTAGAAAAAAGCCCATACCTATTACAACACCAACATAACCCCGTCGACTGGTATCCTTGGGGCAAGGAAGCTTTTGCTAAAGCACAACTTGAGAATAAGCCAATCTTTCTCTCCATCGGTTACTCGACCTGTTACTGGTGCCATGTCATGGAAAAAGACTCTTTCGAGCACCAAGACCTCGCCCAGGTTTTAAATCAGAATTTCATTAGCATTAAGGTCGATCGAGAAGAACGCCCTGACGTTGATCGCATCTATATGGACGCAGTTTCGGCAATGACCGGTCACGGCGGCTGGCCCATGAGCGTTTTTCTAACTCCCGATCAAAAACCGTTCTACGGCGGAACATTTTTTTGGAAAGCTACGTTTATTAAATTGCTAGAAAAAGTTACCGAGCTTTGGACGAATGACCGCGCCAGCTTAGTTGAATCCGCAGCTAAGCTCTGCCAATACTTGCAAGATATTTCTCAAGAAGAATTACAAAAAGTCACACCAAATGATGATGCTTTTCGTCGCGCCTTTAGGATTTTTGAGCGCAGTTTCGACCCCGACTGGGGCGGCTTCGGAAAAGCTCCAAAGTTTCCAGCAGCCCAAAGCATTCGCCTGCTGCTACGTATTTATCAACGCGGAAACTCTAGGCGGTCTCTGGAAATTGCTGAAAAAACACTTGAGAGCATGGCACGCGGAGGTATCTACGATCAACTTGGAGGGGGGTTTCACCGCTATGCAGTAGACGAGAAGTGGCAAGTGCCGCATTTCGAAAAAATGCTCTACGACAACGCTTTACTTGCACGCGCGTATACGGAAGCCTATTTGTTAACAAACAAGAATGCCTATAAACAAATCTCCCGCCAGACACTGCACTACGTGCAAACAAAAATGACCAGCCCGAAGGGGGGATTTTATTCCGCAGAAGATGCAGGTGATGTTGGGCTGGAAGGGCAAACATATCTCTGGAAGTGGCATGAACTTGAAGCGAACTTAAGCGCAGAGGAGTTAAAACTTGCAGTTGAGGTTTTTGGGGCCTCTTGCGAGGGGAATTTTGAGCACAATCAGAATATTTTATTATTGCCTCAAGGAGTTTTGTGGGAGAAAAGCTTTAGCCCAGAGGTCTCTCAACTAAAAGAGAAACTTTTAACACTTCGCAATAAACGCGAGCAGCCGCACTTAGATGATAAAATCCTTACAAGCTGGAATGGCTTGATGATTAATGCTCTTGCCTACGCTGGGAGAATTTTTAACCAGCAGGATTTTATCGATTCAGCTTCTGCTGCCGCAAAATTTGCCGCGGAACATTTAATTACTGCTTCAGGCTTAAAGCGACGTTTCCGCGAAGGTCAGGTAGATTTTTCTGCGACAATTGATGACTATGTCTACTTGATTTATGGCTTGCTTGAATTGTTTTTGGCGACAAATCATTGGCCGTGGCTTGAAGTCGCAGAAAAGCTCTATCAGTTACAAGATGAAAATTTGTGGGATGTAAAAAATGGTGGTTACTTTTATGAAGAGCATAGCGAAAACCTCGTGATTCGCTCGAAAGAGTATCATGATGGTGCGCAACCTTCGGCAAACCAAATAGCTATCGAAAATAGCTATCGCTTATTCCAAATCACGGGAAAGCTAGCATACTTAAAGCGTGCGGAAGAATTAATCGAGAGCATTTCCGGGTTGATGGTTGCAAGTCCACAAGCAGGCGCAAGTTCACTAATCGCCTTTGATTTTCTACAGTGCGGGGGCTTCTATATTAAGGCCCCTCAGGCGACAAGTGCTGAAATTATTGCTGACCTCAATAAAGCGCTCGGTCTGAGTGGAGTTGTCTTTAAAACCAACGAAGCGACAGCTGATTTCGAGCTTTGTGCAAAAGATAGCTGTTTGTATAAAGGTCAGGAAATTAAGGAGCTTAAGCAGTTAGTTTCACTACGCAATCAGTATCAAGCAGAGTTGATTTGAGCTTCAAGTTACAATTTATTCTCAACCAGGCATAATACTAGCATGGGACATAGAGAATCTGATTCAAGCTCTTCTTTTAGTGTGAGCGATGTATTTGGGGCAATTTTTGTTGTCTTACTGCTTCTCGCTGTGTGGCAATTTTTCTCGCATGCTGAATCCATCGTCGGAGCAAAAGGTGAGAAACTAAATCAATGGAAGATGACTATTTCCCAAGCGCTTAAGCCATCAGAAACTCAAGATAAGAAACGGGCTAAGCGTAAGCAAGATAATTCACGAGAGGTAGTCACCGACGCTCTGCCAGCTCCGCTTGCGAGCGAGCCAAGTAAGGTAGTGCAAGATCAGGCGCCAGTCATGGCAAGTAATCCGGCCCAGGGACAGGGAGCTCAGCCTGACAAGGAAGCTGTGCGAAAACCTAAATCGCGTCGCGAAAGATTAGCCGCAGAAAGTCAGACGCAAGAGCAAGGTTCAAGATCTAAGCAATTAAGAAGAGGGGAAAATGTTGCCCCTACAAATGCTAAGAGCGCAGCAACTACAGCTGCAAATTCAACGGGAACCAAAGGTGTGATTGCGACCACAGGTGACAGTAAGAGCGCTACGGCAATCCAAAAATTCTAGGATAATTAAGGCAATAAAAAACGCCTGTTATTCATTGCTGAATAACAGGCGTTGGCTTTGTGGAAGCTGATGCTTAAATTACATCATGCCGCCCATGCCACCCATTCCGCCATGTCCATGGCCGTGAGCAGCGTGGTCTTCTTCCTTCTTAGGCTTATCAACAATTGCAGCTTCAGTTGTGAGCATTAAGCCAGAAACTGATGCAGCATTTTGTAGCGCGCTACGCACAACTTTAGTTGGGTCAATCACGCCAGCCTTAACTAAGTCTTCAACTTGCTCAGTTACAGCGTTAAAGCCCATTGCGCCAGTAGCTTGACGGACTTTTTCGATGATCACTGAAGCTTCATGCCCTGCGTTGGTAACGATTGTGCGGATTGGGGCTTCAAGAGCACGGCCAATAATTTGCACGCCAATCTTTTCCTCGTCATCGCACTTAACAGTTGAAAGCGCTTCACTAGCGCGGAGCAATGCAACTCCACCACCAGGAACAACACCTTCTGCAACCGCAGCACGTGTGGCATGTAGAGCGTCTTCTACGCGAGCTTTCTTTTCTTTAAGCTCAACTTCTGTTGCAGCGCCAACATTGATTACAGCAACACCGCCAACTAACTTAGCTAGACGCTCTTGTAGTTTTTCACGGTCGTAATCACTAGTTGTTTCTTCAACTTGGTTACGGATTGTCTTTACGCGGGCTTCGATTTGCTTCTTTTCGCCAGCGCCATCGATAATTGTAGTATTGTCCTTATCGATTACAATTCGTTTTGCGCGTCCAAGACTCTTCAATTCAAGCGTATCAAGTTTAACGCCGAGGTCTTCACTGACAAATTCACCACCAGTCAATGTTGCAATGTCTTCAAGCATGGCTTTACGACGGTCACCAAATCCTGGAGCCTTAACTGCTGCAACTTGAAGTGTGCCACGAATCTTATTCACAACTAATGTTGCTAAGGCTTCGCCTTCAACTTCTTCAGCAATAATCATCAGAGGCTTACCTGAGCGAGCAACTTGCTCAAGCACTGGAAGAAGATCTTTCATGTTTGAAATCTTCTTTTCATAAATCAAGATGTAAGGATCTTGAAGAATTACTTCCATGCGATCTGGGTCGGTTACAAAGTAAGGTGACAAGTAGCCACGGTCAAATTGCATACCTTCAACAACTTCTAAAGTTGTATCGAGTCCTTTTGCTTCTTCAACTGTAATTACGCCTTCTTGACCAACTTTTTCCATGGCTTCAGCAATTAAATTGCCGATGAAAGAGTCGTTATTCGCAGAAATTGTTCCAACTTGAGCAATCTCAGCTCTTGTTTTTGAATCTTTTGATAAAGTTTTAAGCTTCTCTACGACAGCTGTAACTGCCTTATCAATTCCACGCTTAATGCTCATTGGGTCATGACCAGCAGCAACCATCTTTGCACCTTCGCGGAAAATCGCGCGGGCAAGCACTGTTGCTGTAGTTGTTCCGTCTCCGGCAACATCAGATGTCTTTGATGCAACTTCACGCACCATTTGCGCACCCATGTTTTCGAATTTGTTTTCTACTTCAACTTCTTTAGCTACTGTTACGCCGTCCTTTGTAATTGTTGGTCCACCAAAAGACTTTTCAATTACGACGTTGCGCCCACGTGGTCCCATTGTGACTGAAACCGCATCAGCAAGAGTGTTTACACCCTTGAGCATTTGATCACGAGCATCAAGCCCGAATTCAACAATTTTAGCACCCATTGTCTAAACTCCTTTTAAATTATGATTTATTCTACAACTGCAAGAACATCGTCTTCGCGCATGATTAAACGCTCATTGGCGTCAATCTTGATTTCGGTTCCTGCATACTTTCCGAAAAGCACGACATCTCCGGCCTTAACTTCAAGCGGGCGAACTGTGCCGTCTTCAAGGATTTTACCCTTGCCAACTGCAACAACTTTCCCTCTTTGTGGTTTTTCTTTAGCTGTATCAGGAATAATAATTCCTCCAGCTGTTTTCTCGTCTTCTGAGAGCCGCTCAACAATAATGCGGTCTTGTAGTGGTCTAAGCGACATAATTTTTCCTCCCATTGTAGTCGTTAACACTTTGAAATCGATTACTTTTATCGCTTTAAAGCTAAGGTCGACATACGCCTCAGCTACCAGGTGATTTCCTGGCGCCCGGGTAAGTAAACATGAGTAAGTTCAAAGTCAAGGAAGCACATGCTAAAAAATAGTGATTTTTCCCTGATACACATTCACAGCAAAGCTCCATAACACTTTCTGATGAGGGAGAAGTTAGGTCCCGAAACTGATAACATCTTGAAATTATGGGTTTTTAGGGCATTAGGGTAGGTTTTATGGCTGCAAAAGAAAAACGAGAAGTCAACGCCGCTGAGCTAAAAATTGAAGGCTCAGGCGCTCAGCGCCATGTCGAAATTGACGGTATCAAAATCCGCCTCGCCCGCCCACTCGAGCTAAATTTCAAATGGGTAGGTAACCGGAAAGTTCTCGATCAACTAAATTCATCCTGGTACACCTCAAATCCAAACGATGCACCAATGAACCCACGCCTGATCGGTAAACCCGGCGTTGGTAAAACAGCACTAGCCTACAGCGCCGCAAAACTTCTCGACCTACCAGTCTACTTCTTCCAGGCCACATCCGACACTCTACCAAATGACGTACTAATTAACCCAGTTGTTATCGAAACTGGAGCCGGTCAGTCACGCATTGAATACATCGCCAGCACCTTAATCACCGCCATGCTCGTCGGTGGCGTAGTCGTTCTCGATGAAGGTAACCGCATGCAAGAAAAAGCTTGGGCCTCACTTGCACCACTACTCGATTCACGACGCTACATCGAATCCGTTAACCCAGGCCTAGTAATTCACGCTCATCCAAAATTTCGCTTCGTCTCCACAATGAACGAAGATGCAAGTTGCTTTGAACTTCCTGAATACATTAAATCGCGCTTGCAACCACAAATTCAAATCGATTTTCCAGACCGCGCCGAAGAACGAAAAATTCTCGAACAAAACTTACCCTTTACCCAACCAATCATCCTCGACTACGTGGCCGACTTCCTTGAACTCGCTCATAAAGAAGATGAAAAATTCAGCGTCCGCGAAGGTATCCACATCGCTCACTACGCCGGAAAAATTTTCGAATACGAAGCAGACTCCGGCCGCACCATCGACCCCGGCGAAGCAGTCGTGCTCGCCGTTGAACAAGTACTCGGAGTGCGTCAGTCGCGCTTTATTAAGCGGGTGCTGTGGAACGAGAAGGAAGCCGCCTAAAATTAGGGGCGATATACGGCGGAATACTTCGTTGCTAAAAAATTTTTTCACCCCTCGTTTATATTGTATAAAGTCGGGGATGAAAAAATTTTTAGACGCCTCGTCTTCCTTGCATCTCGCCCCTAATTTCGCAGCACTGAGTAAGTAAGAATAAACAAACGCTCAAAAATTTCCGCGCCTCGTCTTTGACACAAAATTCTTTCTTAAAGCTCAAATTTTTCCAAATTAGGGGCGATATACGGCGGAATACTTCGTTGCTAAAAAATTTTTTCACCTACATTTTAGGATTGGTCATTGGCAAATGAAACTAAGGTAATTTGTCCACCGCCCTGCTGATCTTCTAGCTCTGGGTTGATGTCCTTATCATGTTGAGCAATAAGTTGTTGGATTTTTCTATGGAACAAAGTGCCCTCCTTAAGGATTTCACGTCTTAATAGGGGAATACTCTCTATTGCAATGTTGTCGTAATGAGTTCGAATATGCAGGTTAGTTTGATTCGGTTCTCTAGCCTGATTTTTTTCTACTGTCTCCAGTAAGTCTTTAATATCAGCCGATAAAACTCGCATGAGATCGTTTAAGTTATCGCTAATCCGATATTCACCTTGAATTAACTTAGCAAGCCCATTCTCACGAGCGACGAGATTAGAGCGTTCGAGCTCGAGCAATATGGAGTAGATTGAAAGGTTTTTGCTGATCGAAGAAAGTAATTGCTCAAATTCAGAGTTTTTACCGCTACAGCTAAGCGGGCGAGGCTCTCCACCTTTTTTGCAAAAGCGTTTATCGGATTGCCACTGACCAAGAACTCTTGCCAAAATTCCTCGCTCACTCAAAGGGGTTGGGTTTTCTAGCAGACGCTTTACTTCAGCACGATGAATTCCTGTTCTCAAGGAAATCTGCGTAATATTGCTAAGGGCAGGATTCTGATCGGAAACAGATTCAACCAAGGCAATTTTTAAGGCATCCTCAAAATCATGCAGCTTGACCGAGTGCTTAAGAGCAAAAGCAACAATTGGCTTGAGCAGTTTAACTAGCCATATTTTAAAGGGAAAATTACTCATTAGTGCAATATTTTTACATTATATATAAATTTTTAATATTATACTTAAAAAGCTTGACATTGAAAATAGGCAATGCTATCAATAATGCAAATATTTTGCACTAAGGAGTTTTATGAACAAAGTCAGGGCCATTTTTTGCTTATTATTGCTAACTCTACTTAGCGCATGTGGTGGTGGGTCTGAAGGGACGGGAGTTTATACTACGGGATTAACTAAAACCCTTAGAATCTCAGAGCTGTCAAATTCTCAAGTCGAGTCAGCCTGCTCAGCATATACTAAATTTTTTACTAAATTTTTCTCAGATCCTAGCAGTTGCTACATCGATGGACTCGCTGAAACTAGAACAATTTCATCTAGTAATCAGGCGCAAAACCAATGCGAGATTATTGTTCAAGAATGTTCACTGGATTTAGATCTGAATGATACACTAAAGGATTTAAATCCATGCGACCTGCAGAGCCTTGAAACTCGTAACTGCAATGCGACAGTTGCGCAGTATGAGGCTTGTGTAAATGAAAGATCTGCCAAACTGGGAGATCTACTTGATAGTTTGAGCTGTCAGGAGGCTGGGAATCAGCAATATTACAATACGCAAATCGAAGATTTTTTTGGAGAAGCAATATTTTCAGGGCCAAGTTGCCGCGAATTTGTGAATACCTGCAATTTTTAAGCAGTAAGCAGTAAGGAGTAGTTATGAGAAAATTACAAGTTTTAATGATCTTTGGAGCGAGTTTCCTATTAGTTCCGTTTGCATACGGAGATACAAACTTTTGCAATGTCTCAAAAACGTCGTTTCGAGGATATAAATTAAATTCCGCTTGTGAAACGATAGATCAACTAGGGCCGGATTATGATATACGACTTTGGAAAAAGAAGGGTAAATTTCTAGCCTCGACATTAACTTATGATCAGAAGCGTCGTAAGTGGCGCTGCATTCAATCTCGCAATGTTAAAATGCTAAGCATGGATTTTATAAGCTATATTTCTTATAAGATTAAAGAAACTCGACTAGAAATTTTTACTGATTTGACCAATAATGATGAAGATTTTCAGGGGCTTTTGCTTGTAAACGATACTCTAGCTCGAGACATTAGCTGCGTAAAAATCACGAAATAATTTACATTTAGCACTAAATATGTCATAATTACGCTCCTAATTTCGTTCTTTTAAATTTTTATTCTGAGTAATGTTTCTCTTTCTTTATCCAAGCCAAATCATTGGCCTGGATAAAGATGCGTCATGCATTAAGGTTTTCTGCTCTGGTTCAGTAAATTTCCTCCCTTAAATTGTTTAGTAAATTTAAGGGAGGAAGCTCTAACTAGAGCTCACCCGAATACGTATGAAAAAGTTGATACTCGTAATCTCAACCCTTTGCCTTCTGATCGCCGCCCTCACCGGATGTGGCGGATCAGGAGCCTCGACAGTCATCCCACCAAGGGATGAAACCTATAGGTCTCTCGGCATTCTCGTTTCGTCGAGTCACAATTCGTCGACTAGCCAAATCACGAGTTACAATCTCGTGCTTACGCAGCCCGGATTTTATCGTGTAACCTATACGGACTTGAACAACGGAGAGACGACCTCGTTGATTTCGTTTCTCGACGAGGGACAAGTGAGTCGCGAAGAAAACTGGAATCCCGATAAGCCGATTTTCTTCGAGCAGGCAACCGTGCGAATTGAAAAATGGGATCTCAACTCGCCACCTGCACCTAGCGCGCGCGAAAACTATCTCAACGAAGGTCGATTCTGGAGGAGCGCGGAGGAGGAAGATCAGGCACCTAAGGCAGGCAGGAACCTGGAGCGCATTCTCCAGCCAAGTATGCCATAACGATGTTTTTTGGGCCCAGTTGCAGTTTACTTTTGGGCCCAAAAATGTTTCTTAATGACGCGTCTTATCTTTAATATTTTATTTGAGTAGAAGCGAGTGATAGCACTTGAAAAAATATTTTAACATACTAGTATTTCCGATCTTGGCATTCCTTGCCTTTCGTTATTTTTCAAACGATCCACGCAAAGAAATTGAAAAATTAATAACAGAGGCGGCACGCAAGGCCTCATTCGAAGGCCAAGCTCAGCCAATTGAAGCTGCGTTTTACGCCAAAGAAATCCTAAACTTTGCAACCGAAGACCTGCATCTCTTAGGACACACCGACCAAGGCGACCACGCAGTGCAAGGCATTAAGGAAATTAGGCCTGGACTAATTACTGCTCGGACTAAACTCGATCAACTAGCTGTGCATGTAAAAGATTTTAAAATTGAACTAACAAGTCAAGACAAAGCAACCGCTCAGTTGGTAATTCGCGGCATGGGCAAAGAGCCCGGACGCACAGATTATTTTCTCGAAGAACATCCAATTTTACTGAAGTTAACAAAAAGCCAAGGTCAGTGGTTGATATATTACGGCGAGAATAGCGATAAGCTAGTAACAAAATAAAGTTCCTAAACTTGTTTCTCATGTCGCGAATAAATTGAAGTAATCGCTAAAATATAACCCAGATAGTAAAAAGCAATCATTCGCACTTCGCCATCACCATAGTTATACTCAGCTAAGCCAGCAACCTGCCAACCAACTAATGTGGCAGTCAAGGCTAGTAAACAGAGTGCTAGCGATTTTGCAGTTTGATCATCCATATTGCGCAGTTTACTAAATCCACTAAAGCCAAGTTTGAAAATGGCAAACATCCACCAAATAAAAACTAGCGAACCCATAATGCCGCTTTCAGCTGCGATATTTAAGATGTTATTATGCAAATGCCGGTGCGCCTCTGGTAAGGTTGGGTCTAACTCGCGCATGAACTTTGCATTACGCACACCTAGTCCTAATGGATAGCGCTGAATGATTTCTAGTCCAAGTGACCACATACTTTTGCGCCCACCAGCAATCGAGAAATGATCGGAAACTTGAAAAAGTCGATCCTGCACAGGATTAAAAGCGACCAAAACAAGTAGAGAAGTAAGCAAAGCCCCAATACCCAGTCTACGAGAAACCGCAAAGCTAACCAGCATGATTAATATAAAAACACCAAGCCAAGGACCACGTTTGAGGTTAATTAAAAGGGCTAAAGCAATCAGCGAGCCTGCTGTAATAATAAAGCGCTGAAACCAAGGATTTGAGTATTTGGCGAAATCAAAGGCTCTGAAAGCAGCTAAACCTTTGTAACTAGTATAGGCAAAAATCACCAAGATACTCAGAATGAAAATCAATTTAACTGCGCGTGGCAGCGCAGGAATATTAAGTAAATGTGCCCAAGCGCAAACTAATCCTGTCACCGCACAGTAAAGACCAATGCCCAGCCCAATCACGGGCCTACGCTCTAGCTTCCTTTGCTCAAAACGTGTGAGCAGTAGTAAGAAAATTAAGGCACCAAAGACAAGCAGCACTTGTCCAGCTTCTGTGACTGGACCAGGTGGTTTCAGCGCACTCTTGCTTAGTAGTAGTTCGGGGAAAGACAGTTCAATCACTGAATGTAGTGCCGCAAGCGCCTGGCCAATCAGTAATAGACAACAGTAAAAACTGATTCTGCCCAAGAGTTCCTGTGGCTTAATGTCTGGAGCAGAAAGGATTTGATAGACGACGAAAGGCACGGAGAGATAGATCGCAACCTTTACTAATTCAAATACCGAATTCATCGAGCCCAGCCCAATACAGGTAGCAATCGTAGAAAAAAGAAACCAAACCAGCATCGGAGTAGCAATGCTAGCGATGACTGGATTTTGCTGCAGAACTCGAGCGGGGGATTTGAGTCTACCAGTCGAACAGAGAAATCCAAGCCAAGCAAGGGTAAGTATTACCAGGCAAGTATCAATCGCTGCAATCGAAAGCGGGGTGACTACTGAAAGGGTGGCCAGTAGGTAATGGCCAAGAGTGCCGAAGCGTTCTTCCGTCAATCTTGGAAGATGTTGTCGCATCTAGATTATTCGCTCGCAAACAGTTTGGCGCGAGCATATTCGCGGTTCATCTGCGCAATAAATTTAACACTGATTTCTTTCGGGCAAACTGCTTCGCATTCAAATTGGTTTGTGCACGCGCCAAAACCTTCTTGGTCCATTTGCTCAATCATTTTTCTGGCGCGAAGATTGCGTTCAGGTTGGCCTTGCGGCAAATATGCAAGATGAGAAATTTTTGCGGCAGTGAAGAGCATGGCGGAGCCATTTTTGCATGCAGCAACGCAAGCTCCACAGCCAATGCACTGCGCAGCGTCCATCGCAACATCTGCCGCAGTCTTTCCAATCGGCACCGAGTTTCCATCAGGAGCACTTCCAGCATTTACGGAAACGAATCCACCTGCTTGAATAATCCGGTCAAGCGCACCGCGGTCGACAATTAAGTCTTTAATCACTGGGAATGCAGCAGCACGCCAAGGCTCGATATAAATGTGATCACCATTGCTAAACGAGCGCATATGTAATTGACAAGTCGTGCAAGCTTTGCTCGGTCCATGGGCAATGCCATTAATCACCAAACAGCAGGTTCCGCAAATTCCTTCCAGACAATCGGCCTCAAAAGCTATTGGCTCCTCGCCCTTTTCCACTAAATCGCGGTTAACGCTTTTAAGCATTTCAATCAGAGACATGTCTGGGCTGATTTCACGAGCCGCGTATGTCACCATCTTCCCAGGGGTTGCGGCGTTTTTTTGTCTCCAGACATGAATTGTAAATTCCATTCCAGTAATCTCCCTCAAGCTGCTATCTATTTATAACTTCTTTCAACAAGCTTTGCGTTTTCAAATGTAAGTTGCTCGACGTGCCGCTCTGGAGATTTTTCAACCCCTTTAAATTCCCAGACTGCAGCATGTAAAAAGCGTGAGTCGTCACGCTTTGCTTCGCCCTCTTGTGTTTGATATTCTTCGCGGAAATGCCCACCGCAGGATTCTTCTCTAGTTAAAGCGTCCTGGCACATTAGCGCCGAGAACTCGAGAAAATCAGCAACGCGTCCCGCTTTTTCAAGCTCTTGATTGAGGTCCTCTCCTGAACCAGGAACTTTGACATTACTCCAAAACTCCTCGCGCAAGGCTGGGATTAATCCTAGCGCTTTCTTTAAGCCGGCTGCATTCCGTGCCATCCCACAGTAATCCCACATAATTCGACCAAGCTCGCCGTGGAAGGATTCAACCGAGCGCTTGCCATTAATATTAAGCAGTTGCTTGTTGACCGCAGTGACTCCAGATAACGCTGCATTAAACTCTGGGAGCGACGTTTCAAGCTTGCTTGGGCCAGTATTGGCTAAGTAGTTTGCTAGCGTATAGGGCAGAACAAAATATCCATCAGCTAAGCCTTGCATCAAGGCGCTTGCGCCGAGGCGATTCGCTCCATGGTCAGAAAAATTTGCTTCACCAATCACGAATAAGCCATCAATTGTGCTCATTAGATTATAATCAACCCATAGTCCACCCATGGTATAGTGTGGGGCAGGATAAATGCGCATCGGTACTTGGTAGGGGTTTTCCCCTGTGATGCGCTCGTACATGTCAAACAAGTTCCCGTAGCGCTGTTTGATCGTGGACTCACCAAGACGCTGAATTGAGTCACGGAAATCAAGATAAACACCTAGTCCGCCTGGCCCAATACCATTACCGTTATCGCAGGCCTCTTTGGCACTACGCGAAGCAATGTCGCGTGGCGCAAGATTGCCGTAACTTGGATACTTACGTTCTAGATAGTAATCACGCTCACTGTCGGGAATTGTTTGCGGCTGACGCTTGTCGCCCTTAGTTTTAGGAACCCAGATGCGCCCGTCATTTCTTAGTGACTCAGACATCAAGGTTAGTTTTGCTTGGTGTTCGCCGCTGACAGGAATACAGGTTGGATGAATTTGCGTGTAGCAAGGGTTTGCAAATCCAGCTCCGCGCTTGTAAGCGCGATATGTTGCTGTGACGTTACAACCTAGGGCATTTGTTGAAAGATAGAAAACGTTAGAATAGCCCCCTGTCGCTAGCACTACAGCATGCGCTGCAAAGGACTCAATTTCACCGTTCAGAAGATTTCTGCAGATAATGCCCTTGGCTTTATTGTTGCTGACAACGAGATCGAGCATTTCTCGACGAGTCATCATTTTTACATTTCCAAGGCTGATCTGTCTGCTTAACGAGGCATAAGCACCAAGCAGTAGCTGCTGTCCGGTTTGACCGCGGGCATAAAAAGTGCGCGACACTTGAGCGCCGCCAAAAGATCGATTTGCCAGTGTGCCGCCATATTCACGTGCAAAAGGCACTCCCTGAGCAACGCACTGGTCAATAATCGAAGCACTGACTTCGGCTAAACGATAAACATTGGCCTCACGTGCACGGAAGTCACCACCCTTGATCGTGTCATGAAATAAACGCCAAACGTTATCACCGTCATTTTGGTAATTCTTTGCGGCATTGATTCCACCTTGAGCAGCAACGCTATGGGCGCGACGTGGTGAATCATGAAAGCAAAAACAATAAACTTGATACCCAAGCTCTCCGAGGGTTGACGCAGCAGATGCTCCAGCAAGTCCAGAACCAACTACGATTACCGAATACTTACGGCGGTTGTTAGGTGCAACAAGCTTTGATTCATTTTTATGCTTGGTCCATTTCTCAGCCAGTGGACCAGAGGGGATCTTTGCATTTAATTCCATTAGTAGTGAACTCCAGGAGGTAGCGAGATGATTTCTAGTAAAACAGCAATGGGAATTGAGATGTAGCCTAGATAAATAAGCCCGGCGATGGCAGGTCCAACTAGCCTCAACTGCTGAGTGTACTTTTGACTGTAAAATCCAAGTGACTGGAGGAAACTCGGAATGCCATGACTTAAATGTAAGCACACTGCAGTTAGTGCGAGAATGTAGGTGAAGGCAATAATTGGATTGGAAAAACCAAGGACAACCATGGAAAAAACATCGTGGCGGCCTTGCTGGTCGTGCAGATTCGCAAATTCTGGATTGATTAGCGTCCAGGTAAAATGTGCAAGGTGAAAGAGCACAAAAAAGAAAATTACAGAGCCTCCACCGAACATTACCCGTGAAGCAAAACTTGCTTGTACGGTGTTTTGATAAGCATAGACTACCGGCCGGGCATTAGTATTTTTGCGCTTGAGTTTAATTGCACTGATCACGTGCGTTAAAAAAATTGCAATTAGTCCAATGCGTGCAATCCATAAAAGGCCGCCAAGTTCTTCAAGTAACTCAGCGTATTCGTTCAACGCGTTTTGCCCGAGGAAAATTTGCAAATTCCCCAGTAAGTGAAAAATTATAAATAATACTAAGCCGATACCCGTAATTCCCATCAGGAATTTCAGGCCAATGGAGCTTGAGAAAAAGCACGAAGCTTTATCGAGATCTGCTCTGAGTGGTTGAGCTTGAGTGGCCATGCTAATACCTTATCTAAAGACTATTTCTTGCTGTTGAATTTCCTAACTGTTCTTCCTGCAGAATTTTCCTACACTGTGCGCAGTTTAGGAAATAGAGAATCTCTGCGAAGTAAGACTACCATAAAGAGCACAGCTGCATAGATCAACTGTCGCATTGGACCGAGAATACTTGAGTCAATTTCAAATTGACGGATTGGTTCAGGCAAAAGCGTAAGAAAGATTACACCAAATAATGCTCCCCAAAAAGATCCAGGTTTACCGATAATTACGGCAGAAAGTATAAAAATCATCTCTGAAGAACTGAAGGAACTTGGGTCAATATAGTTGATATAATAAGCATAAAGCGAGCCAGCAATTCCCGCAAAGATTGATGAAATAACAAAACAAATAATTCGTGCGTGCTTGGCATTCTTGCCTAAGGCGAGTGCTGCAGACTCGTTTTCACCGAGGGCACGTAGGGTCAAGGCTAGGGGGCTTTTAAAGACAAAGTAAACAATTGTTAGTGATAAAAATACAAATACAAGTGCTAGATATAAAAAATTGATGTTCTCATAAAAATTAATACCAAAAAGTTCTGGTCGCGGAATTCCTGGAATGCCAAGCACTCCACGCGTCAGGCTTTTCCAGTTAATTAAAAGAGCAGCGACAATCGAGTGAAAGGCAAGTGTGCCAATTGCGAAATAATCTCCAGAAAGTCGCAAAGAGATTGCGCCAACTAACAATGAAAGTATTGCTGGTAAAATCATACTGACGATCATGCAGGGCAGTGGACCTAGATTATAATTTACTGCCAGCAGAGCTGTGCCGTAGGCACCAAGTGCCCAGAAAGCAATGTGCGCAAGATTGAGCATGCGTGCTAGGCCAAATGAAATGTTATAGCTCGCAGCAAGAATTAAATAGATTGAGCAAAGTATCCCCAGGTGAATGTAATATTCCATACAGTTAACTTGAAAACACCTTAGACTTTCCGCAGTCGTTTCCCAAATATTCCAGTTGGGCGAACCAGTAACATCAAGAGGATAATGATAAATGCAACTGCATCCTTGTATCCAGCCGGGATACTATAACCGCCGATTTCAACGCCAAGTCCTAAATTTTCAACAAGTGCTAGAATGTAACTTCCGGCAACCGTGCCCCAGATATTGCCTAGCCCGCCAAGGATCATTGCCGCCAGCGCTTTAACAGTAAAAATTCCTCCCATTGTTGGTTGAATATTTGTTTCATAGCCGACAAGAATTCCCGCATAAGTAGCTAAGAGTGTGCCAATTAAAATTACGCTGAGCGTGAGGATTCTTCGATTAATTCCTAGGCTCTCTGCAGCAGCCGGGTGCTCGGCTAAGGCTCTAAGCATCCTACCATAGTAAGTAGTATGCACTACTAGTCCAAGTACTGAGAGAATGAACACGGCACTTGTAATAATAATAATTTGAATTGGGGTGATAAAAATTCCCCAGAACTCAATGCTTTCAACTGCTGACCCCGATGTAAATGATTTTACGTTTACGCCAAAAAAAATCGAAACAAGGGACTCAAGAATAATTGAAAGAGCAAGCGTGCTAACTAGTGGGAGTATGAAACTATGTTCTGTAAACGGTTCGATAAAAAGGCGTAGTGCGGTAATTGCAAATAGCGACATGCACCCCAGGCTCAAGATTCCCGCGGCAGGAACCGCTAGTTCTTGGCTGATATGGAAAAAATAAAAAAGGTAAGCCCCCAGCATTAAAACTTGCCCATGCGCAAAATTAAGAACTTTCAAAACGCCATACATTAAAGAAAATCCTGAACTGACGATGGCATAGATGCTGCCGGCTATCAGCGCATTAACTAACAGTTGCGGCATAATTTCCCACATCTTATGCAGCCTCGGTTGTCGTTACATTTTTGTGATCAGTGCCAAAGTAAATCTCTTGAAGGCGGGGGTCAGATCGCACTGACTCTGGGCTACCATCCATTACTACCTTCCCAGTATCTAGCACCAAAATACGAGGGCAAAGCTTTTGAATGAAACTCAAATCATGTTCAATGATCATAATTGTCTTATCTAGTGCTGCTAATTCATTGAGCATGGCCATCACATCTTGCTTCATCTTTGGAGCGACACCAGCGGTTGGTTCATCGAGTAGAATTAAATCTGAGCCAAGTGCAAGTGTGCGGGAGATTTCAAGTAAGCGCATCTGTCCACCCGATAAACTTGAAGCAAGTTCTTTAGCTTTAGTCTCCAGCTTAACTTTACTTAAAAGCTCTAGCGCGCGCTGGGTTAATGCCTTTTTATTGCCATTCCAAGAAAGCTTTGCTCCAGGGGAATTCTCTAGCGCAAGAATCATATTCTCGATGACTGTGAGTTCGCGGAAAATTCCAAAATTCTGAAAAATACGACCAATCCCTTTTCTTGCACGAACGTGTGGGGCAAGCTCGGTGATGTCTTCATTTTGATAATTGATTTTTCCTGAATCGGGGATAAAAAAACCACTAATGCAGTTAAAAAGAGTAGTCTTGCCGCAGCCGTTTGTGCCAATGATACCGACATGTTCGCCGGGCTTAATATCAAAGCTGATCCCGGTAAGAATTTTATTTCCTCCAAGACTGAGCTGGAGATTATCGACCTGCAAGATGGGAGTAGACATTTTAATGTTCTTTCTATGTGATTGTCGCAGTATAGTCTGTGGAAACGCGATAAACAATGCCCTTTAGTTCTATGTGTCAGAATATTTTAAAGCTCAGGCAGAAAATTAATGGAAATTACCGTGAGCTGGGCATTTTTTTGATTGGAATTTTGTGCTTCCTACCAAGTCTGCAATTTGACTTTGTCTACGATGACATTGTGCATATTTCCCAAAATTTACAAATTCGGAGTCTGGCAAATACTTGGGAAATCTTTACGACCGCAATTTTTCCAGGGAATTTATTTCGTCCGCTTGTGCAGTTTTCCCATGCCTTGACCTATGCTTTCAGCGGAATGAACCCGTTTTTCTTTCACCTGATCAATTTACTATTGCATGCAAGCATTGCCGTTTTAGTCTATCAGCTGTTTTGTTTATTCTTTCACGACAAACTGGCACTAGTTGCTGGAATACTTTTTGCTGTTTTGCCGATACATACTGAAGCCGTTGTCAATATTTCCGGTAGAGCAGAACTTTTCGTGACCTACTTTGGCTTGCTTGTATTGCTACGCTTGGCAGGCAACAAACCTGAAGATTTCAAAGCACAGCTAACGACTGCCAGTCTTTTTTGCTTTGCGCTGTTGTCCAAGGAAAGCGCAGTCGTGCTTTTAGCTTTGGCGTTATTGCTTGATTATTACCGTGGTTTATTTAGGCCAGGACTTTATTGTTTGGTTTTTGGCCTGCCATTATTAGTTTATTTTGCACTACGTTATTTTGCTCTTGGTGCGCTGGTTGAGACTGCCGATATCGGAATGTTAGAAAACCCCTTAATTCAGGAAAATCTCCTTGGTCGAATTAGTAATGGGTTTTATTTACTCTCCTGGTATCTAAGTTTGACCCTAGCACCAGTAAAATTTAGCGCTGATTATTCATATGCAACAATCTTACCGTTCAGATTCGGGATTGATTTGCCGCAGACTCTGGTTGCGCTGTCGATTGCCGCGATTTTTGCCGTGACAATTTATGCCGCAAAGTTAAAATACGAGATAGCTTTTTTTAGCGCCTGGTTTTTTCTGAGTTTTACCATCACCGCAAATATTTTGTTTCCAATTGGAACAATTTTTGCTGAGCGCTTAGCATACTTGCCAAGCATTGGAATTGTCGGCTTACTTGCTTATCTGATTACCCGGGTCTCGTCATCTCGAGTGCAAGTAATTTGCAGCACACTGCTTTGTGCGCTTTATGCAACAGTTGCTTTAGCGCAGGCGCAAGTTTGGCGTGATGAGTTAACGCTGCGCGCTCGGCAAGTAGAAATTACGCCCCAGAGCGCCAAGGCGCTCCATCATTATGGCGAGTTTTTGCGTCGTGAAAAAAAACTTACTGCAGCACGAGAATTAATGCTGCGCTCACTGCAAATTTATCCGCGAAATCCTGAAGCGCTTTGTTCGCTAGCGGCAATTTATTTTGAAGAAAAAAACTACCAGCAGGCGCTGATCGAGTTAGAAAAATCCAAAGCAATTGACCACATGCACGCACGTACATACGACCTAAAAGCGCGCAGTTATTTAATGCTGGGAGATAAACTGGAGGCATTAAAAAACGCTAAGCGTGCAGTTGAGCTTGCGCCAGGAGATTTCCCAGCTAATTTGGTTTTGGCCGGCTCATATCTTGCGCTCGGAGATCTTAACGCAGGAATTTCCATTGTTAAGCAACTGAAAATGCTTAACCCCGAAGACCCTGAGTTACAAAGTATTCTCGAGCAGCTTAATGCTAGGGGTATTATGATTAAGTAATTAATCTAATCATGTTGAATTTATTCTGTTAATTACGGTTAGCCCGCTCGAACGGACATTCTAGCAGCGTAGAAATTTTACATGGATTTTTTGGCATAATACTGTGCGGTGCCGCGTTGTACCCGTCATGTTGTGTGCGCGATATTGGACGCACCATATTGGAGGTGTTGCCATGAGTACTGTCAAGCCAAAGACTAATCATCATTACGCCATTCTTTATTTTTTTCTTATACAAATAATTTTTCAAATATTGATCTTACACAGAGCGCATGCTCAGGGAGCGCCGGAATATTTGTTGTATGGGTGCGTGAGTTTAAACGGAAACGTGGTTGTATGCGGGCACAGCTCTGCGGGAGGGGTAGGTGGGGAGTTAAATCCGAGTTGTGCGGGAGGTGGTAGTGATACGTGTAGTGCGCAAGGTGTGATTAATGGTTTGGGTGGGAATGTGGGGGTTAGTTATCAGAAGACAAATGGTGGGTCTGTGCAGCTTGGGGCGAATATATCAGGGGAATTATGGGTGCGAGGGACTCCGAGCGTTACAGTTACAAGTCAGGGTCAGGGGCAGCTTGATTTAAGCGGCACGGGGTATGATGGAAGCGCGCAGCTTACGTTTGGGAGTGTGCCGCTTAGTGGAGAGAGTGGGGAGGTTAATGAGGCTGCTGGTGGGCAGGTAGATTTCACGCATTTGCAGGGGGTGAGTGGTTCGGGGGCTAGGCATGTTGATGTTGAGTGTGGAGGTGGGGGAAGGCAGACGAGAACATTTAGTGAGTATCCGGGAGTTACGTATCTAAGAGTGTCGGAAGTAGGATTTAGTTTGGGTAATTTTACGCGCATGGATGCGCGACCCGGAGAAGTGCTTGCTGTGGGTAGTGGTAGTTTTAGTTATGGAGTTGAGCTTGGAGCCTCGGAGCCGGTGGTGAGTGTTGAGGGGCCGCTTGTGGGGGGTAATCTCAATCTAAATCCGCCGCGTGGAGCTCTAGTGGACTTTGAGGCTAGTGCGAGTGACCCGGACAATCAGGTGGGGAGTGGAATTTGTAGTTATGAGTGGGAAGTTAGGAAGCCAGATGGGGTGGTTTTAGCAGGCAGCGGAGAGCAGTTAAGTTTTGATGCGAATTTAAGTGGTGAATATCGAGTTGAAGTAGAAGTTACGGACAACGAGGGTGTGGTGAAGCGTGAGGAGCGGGTATTTTTTGTAGGGTCCAAGGCAAGAGAGCCGCAAGCAGGGACTGGACCGAATGATGAGGGAGAGGGCGGGAAGCCGCAGTATAGTAATCGTTGTGGAGGGGATGAGTATGTGAGTGTGGGTGTGAATCCTGTGTATGGAAATGGGTATGTGGCGATTATTGATCCGATTGCAACGCGTGGAATGTGGTTAAGAAACGATGTGTGGGTGAGTAGTCAGGGGCTTATCAAGTTTCCAGATCATGGAACGGTGTTTGGGAACGCGGCGTTTACGTATGGAATAAGTGTAGAGGCGCATGTGGTTCAAGGGGTGAATGGTCCTGAGGTGAGGCATTTTTTATTTGATGCAGATGGTTATGCGTTGGAGATGGGTGTGGATGGGCACAGTCCAGTAAGACCTCCTGGGATGTATTCGGAGTTAAGTTGGGATGAGGAGGAAGGGTATGAGCTTAATGGAGCTGGGCCGCCGGGAGAGATCTTTCGGGCTGGGGATTATCGGTATGAGTTTAATGAGTTTGGTCACTTGGAGCGGGTGGTAGACCCGCGGGGAAATGTGCAGGAGTTACGCTATGACGTGCATGGGTATCAGTTGGAGCGGGTGGATGATTTAAGCACGGGGAAATATATAGAGTATCAGTATGATGAGATTGGTGGATTAGTATCGAGGGTGGTTGAGGGCAGTGGAAGTGAGGCTGTGGTGAGTCATTTTAGTTATGATGTGGAGGGGCGGTTAGGAGTAATTGAGACTAAGACTGCGGCGGGGGTGAGGATTCGGCGGGTGGATATTAGTTATGATGGGTTTGGGAGGATCTTTGAAGTTGTCAAGGATGAGGACCAGCAGACCAAGGCGACATTTAGTTATCAGTATTACCGGAGTGGATTTGATTTAGCGAATGTAAGTTTCTTGGATGGCAAGGGTAGTCACTATCGATATTTTGATCAGCCGGAGAGTGGGGTAGGTGGCGGGTTTGATTTTCGGATTACGGAGACTAATGAAAAGGGTGGGGTGGTGAGTTATGACTATACGTCGGCAAGTAATCTAGGGCGGATTACGTATCCTGAGCATGAGGGTTCGAGTGTGAAGCCTCGGTATAATTTTAGTCAGGATGTAAATCACAAGCGTGTTAGTTTTAGTGATGGAGCTGTGACGTGGACGTATGGGTATACGGCGAAGGGTCATTTAACGAGTGTGGTGAATAGTAATAGTCAAGAGTGGACGTATCTTTATAGTGGGAGCAACGAGGGCAATGATTTGGTGGAGGTCAGTGATGGGGAAGGCGTATTGTATACGTTGGAGTATGAAGACCCGTTGCAGCCGCATGTGGTGACGAAGTTAAGCGATAGTTTGGGGCGGGTTTGGGGTTTTGGGCATAATGCCTACGGCCAAGTGACAAGTGTGGTGCCGCCAGTTGGTTCGAGGACTGGGGCGAGTCAGTATAGTTATTACGAGGACACAAATTCTCCTTTCTTTGGTTACATAAAAGAGATTGTAAATGGTGCTGGGAACCGGGTGAGTTTTGATGCTTATTCGGTATTGGGTCAGCCGACGATGGTAAGTACGTATCCGCGTAGCGGGAGGGTGGATACGACTAAGTATAGTTATGATGGGACGAGTCGATTGTTGTCGATGGAGCATCCGGGCGGCAAGAGGTTTGATTACACCTATGCGGGGTGGGAGTTAGTAAATACGGTAGATGAGGCTGGGACGATAGTTAATTACGAGTGGTGTGCGAGTTGTGGGAAGTTAACGGGGGTGGATTATCCTCTGGGTAAGATGTTGGATTGGGGGTTGGATACTGATGGCGATTATCGGGAGTTTAGTGATGGCCGAGAGAATCTGACGACTTATACTTATGGCCGTGCGCTAGAGTTGAAGTCTGCCGGTTATCCGCAGGGAATGTCGACGAGATATTTTTATGATGCAGTGGGGCGGGTTAGGCAGGTGAGAAATGGGAGGAATCAGAACACGGATCTTACGTATGATGGTGGGGGCCGGGTGTCTGGGGTGAATTATGGTGGGGAGGGAGTTGTGTATGGGTATCGCAGTGATGATTTGCTGGAGACTGTGACTGATCATACTGGGGTGACTAGTTATGAGTATTATTTAGATCGGCGTGTAAAGGTGGTGCGTTATAATTATGTTGGCTTAAGTGCTGAGCAGAGTTTGGAGTATACGTATTATCCGGAGGGATTGGTCAGTGGGTTAGTGTGGAAGAGTGGCGGGAATGTAGTAGCGAATTTTGTGTATGATTATGACGCTGCGGGGCGGTTAAAGTCGGTAGTGAATTTGTATAATGAGAAGACGAGTTTTAGTTATGATGGGGAGGGGAAGTTACTGACCGTAGACAGGCAGAATGGTGTTGGGACGGGGTATGTGTATGAGGAGAATCGGGATTGGGTGACGACGCTTCAGCACGGTCGAGGGCTTTATGCGTTAAGTGTTGGTGGAACGCGAAGTAATTTTTTAGCGATAGCCAAGCCGTTTGCCAATTATCGGCTTGAGTATGATGGAGGGCAGAACACGGTAGGGCAGATTACGAAGGTCACGGAGCGGGACGGGACGACAGTTCAGTATGGTTATGATGGGTTATATCGGTTAACGAGTGAAGTGAGGTCGGGGGCTAGTGGGTATAGTAAGAGTTATGGCTATGACTTGGCTGGGAATGTAACGCATGTAAATGGCAGTCAGTTTGCGACCTATGGTGGGGCGAATTTGATTTCTACGCTTTCTGGCGGAGTGGTGGAGCAGGATAATGATGGAAACATTAATTATCTTGAGCTGCCTGGAGGCGGGGTGATGTTTCCGACGTGGAGTGCCAGGAGTAAGATGACTAACTTTGGTACGTATGATGGTTTTGGTCGGAGGGTGAAGAAGGGTAGTCGGTATTATATTTATGCTGGGGATAAATTACTGGGAGAGATTTCTGGTGGGGCGGTGGATAAGGTTTATACTTGGGGAGCCGATGGGTTGGTGTCGCAAAGGCTTGTAGGGGCAGGGGCAAGTTACTGGTATCACTTTGGTCCTCAAGGTGAGACGCGGCATTTAACGAATAGTAGTGGGAATGTGGTAGGGACGTATACGTATGATGCGTATGGAAAGCAGATTACTACTACGGGCGGGATTAATAATAATTTTAGGTATGGTGGTAAGTATGGTTACTACTACGATGAGCAAGTCTATGGGATGTATTTAGCCGGGGCACGGTGGTATGCGCCTGATTTATACCGCTGGATGTCGAGAGACCCAATTGAGTATAGCGGTGGGGATAATATGTTTGCCTATGTCGCCGGGAATCCAGTGAAGTATGTGGACCCGAGTGGGTTGGCAACTTACGAATGTAAAAGACCAATCGGTGGAAAACCAGGTGAAGACTATTTTGGGCCTCTTTATCACACCTACATGTGCGTAATCGATAAAAATGGCGCTATTCAATGCGGAGGAACTACGGCAGGGTCGAATCCACCCGGAGGGATAGGTATACCTTATGATATCCCAATTACTCCTGGACCTGGGATGAAAACTACTCCTGGTGAGGATTATTTTAATGAAGATTCATGTGAAAAAATTAAAGGCGACAATGAGTGTTTTGAGTTTTGCGTAAAAAAGCATTGGAGATTAAGTCGCCCTGATTTTGCTATTGGACCTATGGGAACAGACTGTCAAGAGTATAATGCTCATATTATTGAGATATGTGCCAACGCATGTCAAAAATAAAATAAAGGAAATATGGAAATATTCACCAAAGTAAATTATCGTAAACCTTTAATAATTTTGTGGCTAATGTTTTGCTCAGGCCTTTTCATATATTTTTCATATTTTCTTGAATTGACTCATCAAGGCGAAAAGGGGCTATTGTATTCTTTAATCTTTTATTATTTGACTGCTCCTACTAGTCTTATTCTCGGATTTTGCTTCTATCTTTTAAAATTGCAGTGGCTGTTGAGTTCGATGTTAATCGTTACCATTTTTTATGCAGTTTGTGGTTATCTGCAATGGTTTATTATTGTTCCAAGGTTTATTAACATCGTATTCAAGATAGTTAAAAGGAAGCAGGAAACAAAAACATTGATTAGGTAATTAGGGGAAATGTGAGCACGTAAATCGAAAAGCTATCACCCTAAAAAGGGCAGTAGAGGCATGGATACGTCTAAATTTTTGTCATACCGGTAAGCGAATTTAGGCAGCAACGAGTCGCAAAACTCCAGGCGGATGAGTTCCCAAGTCACGCCCGCGTAGAAATCTCACAAAAATTCTACTCAAGATGAGCTGCCACCGCTGCTGTTGAGTTAAAGGAGATACACGGAGACACGTTACACATAGCTAACTGGTGAACCCTAACTGGTGCCTAACTGGTGTCATCCTCTTCTGTAACTAACTAACTGTTGCTATCCTCTTTTGTAACTTATTGAAATTAATGGCAGTTGGTAAACCTGGTATCGGGTTACTTTCTCAAGTGAATCGGTAGATCCCATTAGCAAGCGCGGCACTAAAATATTTTCAGTTGCACGCAACACGTGTCTAAATCTGGACGATAATGTAGTTGGAGTAGTATCTAGGGACGGCGCACAATACGCTAAAAAGTAACCCAGTACCAAAAGTTAATCCATGTTCCCATTGATCCGAGATCTGTTATGGACTTATTTAAATAATACAATAAGGGGCATATGATCGATAGTAATAAAATAAGAATAGGAAAAATGATTGAATTACTTGAAAGAGTAGCATCAGGTGAAATTCCAGCTTCTGTTGCAATTAGTGAATGGCCAACATACGTAAAAGGCGATTCTAAAACCACGTATACAGCTTTACATGAATTACATCATTATAGTGCAGATGAAGATATTAGAAGTAAAGATCCGTCATATGCAAAAGAGCAAATCGACACATTAGTTTGGTATGCTTCCGAACTAATAAAAGAAAGTAAGGGATGAAATTTTTAATTTTGATATAAGGCTACTTTCTCAGATAAATTGATAGATCCTTGAAGTAAGCGTCTAGCCAAAATATTTTCAGCTAGACGCAACACGTGTCTAGATCTGGACGATAATTTAGCTGGAAGTGTATTGTTGCGTCGTTGAGTTCAGCTGAAAAAGTAACCCCGTACCCACGGCCATGCTACGACCATTAAACTTTTTCGGTGTCATCTTGAGCGAGACGCTACCAACTGGTGGACCAACTGGTGCCATCCTCTAAGAAGTGGGATGAAGGAAAAACCAATCTGTAAGTGCAAGAAAAACGGAACGCATGCGCAAAGAGCGTTGAATTGAGGTTAATTGAAAGCAAGTCATATGTCTAAAGTAGATGAGAGTAGGGCGGAAA
>JAEUWB010000018.1 GCA_016786595.1 bacterium
CACCTTGGCGGGAAAGAAACGCGTGGGACGAGCTTGGCTTTTGGTGATTTTGGACTAATGGCGCTTGAGCCAGCTTGGATTACAAATCGTCAAATTGAGGCTGCCCGTATTGCGATGACTCGCTTTATTAAGCGTGGCGGAAAAATTTGGATCAGGATGTTCCCAGATAAGCCGCTGACTAAGAAGCCTCTCGAAGTTCGTATGGGTAACGGTAAGGGCGCTCCGGAAGTATGGGTTTCAGAAATCCGTGCTGGCCGTGTGATGTACGAAATTAAGGGTGTAACTAAAGCAGTTGCTCAAGAAGCACTTGAGCTTGCGAGTGCTAAACTCCCAATTAAAACGAAATTTATTTCGCGAGTGCAATAGAAAGCACGGGGACTAACGAGGAAGAAGATTATGAAACGTAGTGTGGAAAAATCAGATCTAAGAGGGCTTGCCGCCGAAGACTTGGCTAATAAAATTAGCTCAATGCAAGAAGAGTTAATGAAGTTAAATTTCCGTAAGTCATCTGGTCAACTTGCCTCAGGTGTTCCAATGCGTAACTTGCGTCGCCGCATTGCACGGGCAAAGACGGTGCAACGTGAGGCTCGAACGCAGGCCTAGTTTTAGAGCGGATTAAACGCGGGGATATTTATGACAGTAACAACAGAAAATTCAGAAACAGCACGGGCACTAAAGAAAACCCGTGAAGGTTATGTAACCAGCAATAAAATGACCAAGACGGTGGTGGTCAGCGTATTAACAAAAAAACGCCATGCTGATTACGGAAAGTTTGTAAGCCGCACAAAAAAATACGTTGCGCATGATGAGCGTAGCGAATGCCAAGTCGGAGACCGCGTGAGAATCGTTGAGTCTCGTCCACTTAGTAAGACTAAGCGTTGGCGCGTGCAGGCAATCGTCGAGAAGGCAGTTTAGATTTTAGTTTAGAGTTAAGGCTCTTGAGGAGTTAGTCATGATTCAGACATTCACAAATTTGGAAGTAGCCGACAATAGCGGCGCCAAGAAAGTGATGTGTATTAAGGTGCTAGGCGGAACACGCCGTCGCTATGCGGGCATTGGTGACATCATTGTGGTCGCTGTAAAAGAGGCGATCCCCAATGGAAAAATCAAGAAGGGGGATGTGCACCGCGCTGTAGTTGTCAGAACTTCCCGCGAAGTCCCACGTGCGGACGGATCGTATATTCGCTTCGATGAAAATGCTGCAGTTTTAATTGACAAGCAAAAAGAATTAATTGGGAACCGTATCTTTGGACCAGTAGCGCGTGAGTTGCGGGGCAAAGATTTTATGAAAATTATTTCACTTGCACCGGAGGTGCTGTAGTTTATGAAACGCGGATCAGGGGAATTAAAGCCACGAGCTCAACAACTCACTGCGCTGAAGAAAGGCGATATGGTGATGGTCATTGCTGGTGGCAATTCTAAGACTAAAAAATTGCTTAAAGGTGAGCGCGGTAAAATTCTCAGAATTTTACCTAAGAATCAGCGTGTGATCGTTGAGGGCTTGAATATGATGAAACGTCATAAACGTGCACGAAACTCACAAGATTCTTCTAGCGTTGTCGTGAAAGAAGGTTCAATCGCACTTTCAAATGTAATGTTTTACAGCGAGAGTTTGAAACGTCCAGTGCGTTTATGCAGTCGCGTTCTTAACGACGGCAAAAAAGTTCGTGGCTATGTGAATCCAACAACTAAGAAATTTGAGCAAATTTAGGCTGAGAAGGAATATTATAAATCGAGAATTATATGGCACGCTTAACAGATAAATATAAAACTGAAGTAATTCCAGCGTTAAAAAAACGTTTTGGATACTCAAACGTTCATCAAATTCCTAAGCTTGAGAAGGTTGTGTTGAGTATGGGAGTTGGTGAAGCAGTGCAAAACCAAAAACTAATCGACAGTGCAGTAGCTGACTTAACAGCGATTACTGGTCAAAAAGCTGTGATTAAGCGTTCAAAGAAATCAATTGCAAATTTTAAGCTTCGTGCTGGTTTACCAATTGGGACTGCTGTGACTTTGCGCAAAGAACGCATGTATGAATTTCTCGATCGTTTTATCTCTACGGCATTGCCGCGAGTGCGCGATTTTAAAGGCATTCCTGCAAATTCTTTCGATGGACATGGTAATTACTCGATGGGCTTAACCGAGCAGCTTGTATTTCCGGAAATCGATACTGAGAAAACTACGATTCGTGGATTGAATATTACAGTTGTAACAACTGCAAAGAATAATGAAGAAGGGAAGGCGTTGCTAGAGGAGCTAGGGTTTCCTTTCAGGAAGTAAGCTGAACCAGGAGCTTTGACTGTAGCGAGTTTGAGGATAAATTATGACAACTGATCCGATTGGCACATTAATTACGCATATTCGTAACGCGCAAAATGCCGGGCATATTACAACAAGCTGTCCACATTCGCAGTTACGCGAGCAAGTATTAAACGTGCTTAGAGACGAAGGCTTTATTGATAGCTATGAAGTTTACGATAGCGGCCGCAATAAAAAGCAATTAAAAATTGGTCTTAAGTATGAACGCGCCGGGTTGCCGGTGATTAAAAATATTGCGCGAATCAGTCGCCCCGGAAAACGTATGTATGTTCCGACCGACGAAATTCCTCGCTCTCACAGTGGATATGGAGTGGTCATTCTCTCTACGTCCCAAGGTATTATGTCAGACCATCAGGCGCGCAAGCGTGGCATTGGTGGCGAAGTATTGTGTTCTGTATTCTAAGTTAGGAGATTCGTGTCATGTCACGAGTAGGAAAACAACCGATTGTATTGCCGCAAGGCGTAAAAGCTACCATTGCTGGCCAACTACTGAAAGTTGAGGGACCCAAGGGCAAGCTGGAGCGTACTGTGCGCCCTGAAATTAAAGTCGAAATTAAGGACGGGCAAATCACATTTGCAAGATTTAACGACGTTAAGACCGTGCGTGCATTTCACGGTATGGAGCGTGCGTTAGTTAACAACATGGTCAAAGGTGTCTCCGAAGGATTTTCTAAAGAGCTTCAGTTGATCGGCGTCGGTTATCGAGCAGATCAGAAAGGGAATACCTTTAATTTCGCCCTAGGTTATTCGCACCCAGTAGATTTCCCATTGCCTGCAGGAATCAAGGGCAGTGTGATTAAGGATAATCGTGATACTTATGTAAAAGTTGAAGGCGCAGATCGTCAGCTTGTCGGTCAAATTGCCGCCCAAATTCGTAGCCTCCGAGCGCCAGAAGTCTATAAGGGTAAGGGAATTCGCTATAAAGACGAAGTGATTAGCTTAAAAGCAGGTAAGGCAGGTAAGAAGTAAATCTAATTTAAGTTGAGGCCATATGTTAAAGAGTAAAGCCGGAGAGCGGCGTGCAAAAAGATTAATCCGACAAGAACGTGTGCGTAACGAAGTACGTGGCACTGATTCGCGTCCGCGTTTGTGTGTCTATCGTAGTTTGAAATACACATACGCCCAGATTATCTCTGACGAAACTAACCGCGTAGTCTGCACTGCATCGTCTAAAGACCTAACAACGAAATCCAAAGGCTCAGTTGAAGCGGCAAAAGCTGTTGGGCAAAAGATTGCTGAAGTTGCAAAAAAATCTGGCGTTGAAAACGTTGTTTTTGACCGCAATGGATTCTCCTATCACGGGCGAGTCAAAGCGGTTGCTGATGCAGCACGTGAAGCTGGACTGCAGTTTTAAAGGAAATAATTCTCAAATATTGAGTTAAGGAAATACTTATGGGTGCAAATTACGAATGTCCTTCATATAAGCGCGTAGCGCCACAAGAGTGCGGAGAGCTTTCTGAAAAAGTAGTCTCTCTAAATCGCGTAGCTAAGGTAGTAAAGGGTGGACGCCGCTTTAGTTTTAGTGCGCTGGTAGTTGTCGGTGATGCCCACGGGCACGTCGGCTATGGATTAGGCAAGGCCAATGAAGTGCCTGATGCAATCCGCAAGGCCACAGAAGCTGCTAAGAAAAAATTAGTGCAGATTCCACTTGTTGGCCGCACCATCCCATTTGAAGTTGTAGGTTCTTATGGATCTGCAAGAGTTTTTATGAAGCCAGCTTCAAACGGAACAGGTGTAATTGCTGGTAGTGCAGTGCGTAGCATGCTTGAGCGTGTCGGGGTTCATGACATTCTTACTAAATGCTTTGGGTCGCGTAACCCTCACAATTTGCTGGCTGCTACAATCAATGGCTTGTTGCAATTAGAAGCACCAGAAGAAATCGCTCAACGCCGCACCAAGCAGTTGTCAGATTTACACGGAAAACGTTTTAAACAAGTAACGGAAGTTCGCGCTTAGTCGCTAGTTAGGAAAAGCTATGGCAAGTCAAAAACTCAAGGTCACACAAACTCGAAGTCACATTGGCCACAAACCAGAGCAGCTTAAGACCTTAACTGCACTTGGGCTTGGCCGGATTGGTAAGACTAAAGTGCTTACTGAAAATGCGTCTGTGCTAGGAATGCTAAAAGCAGTGTCGCATTTAGTTGATATTGAGAAAGCAAAATAACGAACTTATAACGTAGGACTTTTATGGCAAGTTTAAATTTATCTCAGTTAGCTCCGAACGCAGGTGCGCGTAAGAAACGCCGTCGTCTAGGAATTGGAGAAGGCAGCGGTCACGGTAAAACTTCAAGCCGTGGACAAAAAGGACAAGGCTCGCGCTCAGGCAGTGGAGTTCCACGTGGTTTCGAAGGTGGACAAATGCCCTTGCACCGTCGCTTACCAAAAGTTGGATTTACTTCTCAAAAGAAAATACGTGGCGAAAATTTATTCACACCGGTAGCGCTTAAGAAATTAGTTGAACTGTCTGCTGGCGTAGCTGAGATTTCCCTAGAAACTCTCTATCAATCAGGATTAGTTGGCTCGCGCACAAGTAAAATCAAAATTCTTGGTGGTTTCGAAATCGGCCGTAAAATTTCAGTCGAGGCGCATGCTTTTTCTGAGTCAGCTCGCAGAGCAATTGAAGCGACTGGCGGAGAGGCGCGCGTTAAGTAGAGCCTACAAAGTAGGGCTGATTTGCCTCAGTCTGCTGTTGCCATATCAATATTACCGAACAAGATTATTTCTGGTGAGGTTTTTAAGGGAGATTCAATAAAATGATGTCTGGGTTTGGTGATGCAACAAAAATCCCTGAATTAAGAAAACGTATATTCTTCACGCTCTTAATGCTTGTTGTGTATCGCCTAGCAGTTTTCGTTCCTACTCCAGGAATCGATGTCGATAAACTTAAATCTATGTTTGAACGTGCAGCAGGCACGCTTTTTGGTATCGCCAACATGTTCTCGGGTGGTGCCTTGGAAAATTTTTCCGTGCTTGCTTTGGGGATTATGCCCTACATCAGCATGTCAATTATTATTCAACTACTGACCACAAGCATTCCTCACTTGGAGGCGCTCTCAAAGGAGGGCGAGCAAGGCCGTAGAATTATTACTCGTTATACCCGTATCGGAACTGTTTTTCTGGCACTGTTTCAAAGTTTTGTAATTGCGCGAGGCTTGGAAAGCCAAGGCGTAGTGGCTGATCCAGGTTGGGGCTTTAGGCTTTTGACGATGATTACGCTCACAGCAGGCACTGCATTTATTATGTGGTTAGGTGAGCAAATCACAGAAAATGGCATCGGTAATGGCATGAGTATCATTATTTTCGCTGGTATCGTCGCCCGCGTGCCCTCATCGTTGAGTCAGACTTTTGCACTTGTCGGTACTGGCGAATTAACGCCTTTTGCCTTGCTTGCCTTACTGGTTTTCAGTGTTCTGACTGTCGCCCTAATAGTTTTTGTAGAGCGCACCTATCGCAAGATCCCCGTTCAATACCCACGCCGTGCTGTAGGTAAAAATATCATGCAAGCTAGCACGCAGTATTTGCCGTTAAAGTTAAATCTTGCCGGCGTAATTCCACCAATTTTTGCATCTTCAGTGTTGGTCGTGCCCGCAACATTCGCGCAATTTAGTAGCAATGAAAGTTTGCAAAAGCTTGCCAGCTATTTTCAACATGGCACTTGGGTGTATGAATCAATTTTTGTATTCTTGATTATCTTTTTTGCCTATTTTTATACCGCAATTATCTACGATCCTAATCAAATCGCAGATAATCTCAAGAAAAACGGCGGCTTTATTCCGACAGTTCGACCAGGGAAGGAAACCGCAGAATACTTGGACACGATTTTATCTCGCCTAACCTTTTGGGGCGGTATTTATATTTCTGTAATCTGTGTTGTGCCAATCCTTGTTTATGCCGAATTTAATGCTTCGCAGTTTGCCTACTTCCTCAGTGGCACTGCCGTGTTGATTATGGTTGGCGTAATGCTTGATACGGCCAATCAAATTCAATCACATATTGTGGCGCGCAACTATGAAGGCTTTTTAGCTAAGGGACCGGGAAAGGTACGCGGGGGACTAAGTCGTGCGATGCAGTCACGATCAGGTGGCCGCTTAATTCAGCGCTAACGTATTTTGTTCTAAGGGAGGACTCCACGAATGAAGCGTATAGTATTTCTTGGCGCACCCGGGGCAGGAAAGGGCACCCAAGCTAAGCTTTTAAGTGAACACTTTGCAATCCAACACATCAGTACCGGCGATATGCTTCGCCAGGCAGTTAAAGCTGGCACTGCGCTAGGTCGGGAAGTCCAAGTCTTGATGGAATCAGGTAAGCTCGTTCCAGATGCGCTGATGGTTAAGGTCATTGCCGAACGCGTTGCACTGCCAGACTGTGAGAAAGGCTATATTCTCGATGGTTTTCCTCGAACCGTGCCACAAGCTGAAGCCTTAGCGCAGATGCTCAATGGCGCAAAATTAACAGTTGTCCATTTCGACGTGAATGATGCTGCAGTGGCCAAGCGCCTACAAGCGCGCCGTGAATCGGAGAATCGCGTCGACGACGATGCTGCAGTGCAACTTGAACGCTTGCGAGTTTATCGTGAGCAAACTGCTCCGTTGATTAATCACTATCGTTCCAAAACGAATCTACTCGATATTGATGCCTCTGGTAGCGTTGAAGAAGTTTTTTCTGAACTTCTAGTTGCGCTTGAAAATTAAGAGGTATTTTTTTGGCTGCAGATTCACAGATACAATTAAAAACACGCGACGAGATTGAATGTTTGCGGCGCGCAAATGCAATCGTCTATGAAGTATTAATGACGCTGCAAGAGCTGGTGCGTCCGGGAATCACTACCAAAGAATTAGATCGCAAGGCCGAAGAGTTGACACTCAAGCATAAAGCACAGGCTGCTTTTCTGGGATATCCTGCGCACTCAAAAAATGTTGCGCCATTTCCAGGAACAATTTGTGCGTCAGTAAATGAATGTATCGTGCATGGAATCCCCAATGATCATCCACTTCGCGAAGGGGATATTTTAAGTATTGATTATGGTTGTAAATATCAGGGTTGGTATGGCGATAGTGCGATCACTGTCCCTGTTGGGCAGATTAATGCCCAAGCAAGTAAACTTCTCGAGGTTACCCAAAAATCACTAAATTTGGCGATTGAGGAGTGCCAGCCAGGTCGACGCATCGGGGACATCTCAAATGTGGTCCAGCAACATGTTGAAATTAATGGGTTTTCTGTGGTAAGAGAATTTGTCGGACATGGGATTGGGCGAAATTTACATGAGCCGCCACATGTGCCAAACTTCGGCCGGCCCGGCCAAGGAAGAATTATTCGTCCGGGGCTTGTCTTGGCCATCGAACCAATGGTAACAGCCGGTTCCTTCGAATCACGAGTACTCGCTGACGGATGGTCTGCTGTTGCTAAAGACGGTAGCCTTGCTGCGCATTTTGAGCACTCGGTTGCGATTACGGAAAATGGACCTTTGATTTTAAGTCGCCCATAAAAAATTATGAGTGACATTTGTAAGAGTTATTTTTGATTATGAAAGTTAGAGCATCGGTAAAGAAAATTTGTGAACACTGTCGCGTTGTTAAACGTCGTGGTGTAGTTTATGTAATTTGTCCACGTTCGCCAAAACACAAGCAACGTCAAGGATAGATCAACATAACTGAATTTTAGTTAGAGATTTTTGTACACGTTATTATTGAGAATTAGTTTAGGGGAATAGAAAGAGCATGGCTCGTATTGCAGGGATAGATCTTCCGCGAACAAAAAGATTAGAAATCGCACTGACCTACATCGTAGGTGTTGGTCGCCCATCGGCCAAGAAAATTTTATCGGATACAGGGATTTCTCCTGATATGCGCGTCTCAGATTTGACCGAAGATCAAGTCGGTAAGATTCGTCAATATCTCGACGCAAACTATGCGCTTGAAGGTGACGTGCGTAGACAAGTTTCACAAAACATTAAGCGCTTGATGGACCTTGGTACATACCGCGGATTACGTCACCGCAAGGGATTGCCTGTGCGTGGGCAGCGCACTAACACGAACGCCCGCACCCGTAAGGGGCCGCGTAAGGCACAAATCCCAGGTAAGAAAAAAGTTACTAAGTAGAAATTAAAAAAGATAATTAGCGAAAGATAAGATTTTAGGAGTTACGCATGGCCGAGGCAAATAAACAACAAGGTGGAACCCAAGCTGCTGGAGCGCAGGCCGGGAAAAAGAAACGCGATAAGCGCAAGAACGTTCCGCTTGGAATCGTTCATATTTACTCAACCTTCAATAACACAATTGTGACGATCAGTGACATGAGTGGTGGTGTGGTGAGTTGGTCAACAGCGGGAGCAAATGGATTCCGTGGCTCTAGAAAGTCTACGCCCTTTGCTGCTCAGGTGACAGCTACGCAAGCTGCTAAGTCAGCAGTTGAGCAAGGCATGCGCAGTGCCCAAGTTCGTTTAAAGGGTCCTGGTGCTGGGCGTGAGTCTGCTTTACGCGCACTCCAGGCTGCAGGACTAAGTGTTAGTTCAATTATTGATATTACACCTGTGCCACACAATGGTTGCCGTCCGCGTAAGCGTCGTCGCGTGTAGTTTTGCAAGTAGAGAAGATAATTTTTAAGGATATATAAAGTTTACTTAAGGAAATAATATGGCTCGATATACTGGACCAGTTTGCCGCCTCTGTCGTCGTGAAGGAGAAAAACTCTTTCTCAAGGGCGAACGTTGTTACACCACTAAGTGCACAGTCGAAAGACGTGAAGGATCGCCTGGTCAGCACGGCAAGATGAAAGGCCGCTTCTCGGAGTACAAAGTGCAGCTTCGTGAAAAGCAAAAAATGAAACGTATCTACGGCGTACTGGAACGCCAATTCCGTAAGACTTTCGGCTTTGCTGAAAGAAAGCCTGGCATCACTGGACATAATCTTTTGATCTCCTTAGAGGCGCGTTTAGATAATATGGTGCATCGTGCTGGTTTTGCTTCTTCGCGTCGTGAAGCTCGGCAGTTTGTTCAGCATGGACATTTCATGCTCAATGGAACACACGTAAATATTCCTTCAACTCAAGTTAAAGCTGGAGATGTAATTTCAGTGATTGAAAAGAGTCGTCCAGCGTTGCGCATCAATCAGTCGATGGCGCTTGGGGAAAGCCGTAAAATCCCTGACTGGATTGAACTTGATAAGGGTAATTTCCGCGCAACAGTTAAGTCATTGCCTGTGCGTAGCGATTTACCACAAACAATTAATGAACAGTTGGTTGTTGAATTATACTCTAAGTAATTTAAAGATTTTATTGATTAGGAAAGATAACCATGCAACGTAATATTCTCCGTGATTTGATTAAACCTCGCCGCGTTGAACACGAGGCGCCATCTGCGCGTTATGGCAAGTTTGTAGTTGAGCCGCTAGAACGTGGCTATGGCACTACTGTTGGTAATAGCTTACGCCGCATCATGCTGTCTTCGCTTCCAGGCGCTGCAATTACAGCGGTGCGGATTGAAGATGTGAAGCATGAATTCTCAACGATCACTGGCTGTGTTGAGGACGTTACTGAAATTATTTTAAATTTAAAGCAAGTTATCCTCGACATGGGGGATAAGGACATGGTGACTTTGCGTATCGATGCTCAAGGTCCATGTGAAGTAACTGCAGGCATGATTTCTGGAGATGTTAACGTCCGGGTGATTAATCCTGACTTTCACATCTGCACGCTTAACAGCGATGGAAAGCTGACAATGGAGTTGGTTGTTAAGTCAGGTCGTGGCTACGTTGTTTCTGAGTCAAACCTCGATGAAGATGCGCCACTGGGCACTATTCCTGTTGATGCTTTGTTCTCGCCAGTTCGTAAAGTTAACTATGTTGTTACTAACGCCCGTGTTGGTCAGCGCACAGACTACGACAAATTGACTTTAGAAATCTGGACCAATGGCTCAATCACTCCCGAAGACGCTTTAAAGGGAGCAGCTTACATTCTGCGTGATCAACTTTCAGTTTTCGTAGAAGCTGAAGATTTAGTTGTGCATGTGGAAGAAACACCGAAAATCTCCGAAGACCGACCACGTCTGAATGATCACTTGTTCCGTCGCATTGATGAACTTGAGCTTAGTGTGCGTTCGGCAAACTGCTTGGAAAATTCCAATATTAAGTATATTGGCGAATTAGTACAAAAGACAGAAGCTGAAATGCTTAGAACGAAGAACTTTGGTCGCAAATCTTTAAATGAAATTAAGGAAATTCTTACTGAAATGGGTTTAGGGCTGGGCATGAAGCTCGATAGTTTCCCAACTCGTGAAGAATTAGACCGCATGGCTGAGACGCAAATGGCTCAGGCGGCAATGTAATTAATATTTGGATGTAGAGTTTTATGAATCATCGAGTCTCTCTTAGAAAATTAAGCCGAACACCGTCGCACCGACGCGCACTATTTCGTAATTTAGCAACTGCCTTAATCATGAACGGGCGGATCGAGACGACTTTGCCGAAGGCAAAGGAGTTACGACGTATCGCAGATAAACTAATTACCTTAGGTAAGAAGAACACTCTGCATGCGCGTCGCCAAGCTCTTGCGCTTTTGCAACCGATTAATCGGGAAGTAGATCAAGCCACAGATAAGCGCAGCGCCGTGCATAAGCTATTTGTTGAGCTTGCTCCCCGCTACGTTGAGCGTGCCGGCGGATACACTCGCGTAGTACGTGGGCGTAAGGAGCCAATTGGCAAGCGCATGAATGGTAAGCGTCCCGGAGACAATGCGCAGATGGCTGTGATTGAATTTGTGGAAGAACAGTCCGCAGCTAAAAAACCAGCAAAGAAGAAGCGTGCTGTGAAACGTGCGCAAGCCACAACTGAAGCGGCAACTACCGAAGCAACTTCGTAATTAAGGAGCTCTTATGGGTTTGCTAGACGGCAAACGTGGCCTGATTTTCGGTGTTGCTAATCATCGAAGCATCGGCTGGGGGATTGCCGAGCGCGCGCGCAAGGAAGGCGCAACTCTCGGATTTACTTATCTTAATGAGTCTTTGGCTAAGCGTGTTTACCCTTTAGCTGAATCTCTCAATTCAGAGCTGATCCTTCAGTGTGATGTAAATAACGATGCTGAAATCGATAGCGTGTTTGCTGAAGTGCAAAAGCGTTGGGGCTCTCTCGATTTCATTGTGCACTCTCTTGCCTACGCAAGTGGGGATGATCTTAAAAACGAATTTAATCAAACCTCGCGCGAGGGCTTCTCCTTGGCAATGCAAGTTAGTGCCTATTCGCTACTGGCGTTGACCAACCGTGCAATTCCGCTAATGAAAGAAGGCGGATCGATTTTAACACTTACCTACCTTGGTTCTGAAAAAGTTGTCCCCAATTACAAGGTCATGGGCGTTGCAAAAGCTGCACTTGAAGCAACAGTTCGAGAACTTGCAGTTGATGTCGGACCTCGTGGCATTCGCGTAAACGCAGTCTCTGCTGGGCCAATTAAAACACTTGCCGCTTCAGGTATTTCGGAATTTAGACAATTACTGTCACATTTCGAAGGCCGCGCGCCACTAAAAAAACCAGTTACAATCGAAGATGTCGGAGCTGCGTCAATCTTTTACTTGTGCGACTTGTCTGCGGCAGTGACCGGCGAGATTACTTTTGTTGATTGCGGATTCAATGTTACCGCAATCTAAGTATTGCGGTTGCATGTAGCTTGTAATTCCTGGCTTAGGCTTCATTTTAGTGCAAGTAAAAGGGTAGTTTCAAGTTCAAGCCTAAGAGGGCTAGCCACGGTTACAACGAGGACTAATATCTTTAAGATGAATTACTCCAGCACAAATTTTGAGAAATATCAGACGAAAAATCCGGTCGTCAGAAATCTGATCGATAAATTTTTCGATAAAATTCGTGCCGCCGTTTATGAAAACTTGCCTCACGACGCAGCAAGAGTCTTGGATGCTGGTTGTGGCGAAGGCGAGACAGTTTCACAACTTGGCTCGAAACTTGAAAATCTGAACTACGTTGGATTGGACTTCTCGCTTGGTGCTGTAAAATACTCCGTGGCTCGCCACCACCAGAACCAAGCTACAAAATTCTTAAATAGCTCGATCTATAATTTGCCCTTTAGCGACCGGACATTCGACGCTGCTTTTTGCTTTGAGGTTTTAGAACACCTTGAGACGCCTGAAAAAGGACTTGCTGAGCTCGATCGTGTTACACGGGGCCCGCTGATCGTTTCTGTGCCCTATGAGCCTTATTTTCAACTGGGCAATCTAATGCGCGGCAAATATTTGCAGACATTGGGGAATCACCCCGAGCACGTTAACCATTGGAATCTCAGAACATTTAAAAACTTTTTACAGACACGTCGTAAAGACGTAAAAGTTACGTCTTCATTCCCATGGATTATTGGAGTCGCCAGATGAAACCAAGTTTAGTGAGCATCGTCATACCGGCTTTAAATGAACAAGAGTCACTGACTCCATTAACTGAAGAAATCGAGAAGGCTTGCAGTTCAACAACGCAATATGACTTCGAATTGATATTTGTTGATGATGGGAGCCGTGACAACACTTGGAAAGTAATGCACGAGCTTGCAGAAAAATATTCCTGGTGCCGCGCAGTCCGGCTTCGTAGAAATTTTGGAAAGGCAACAGCGCTTGCCGTTGGAATCGAATATGCCCGCGGTGAATATGTGATGACCCTCGATGCCGACCTCCAAGATGACCCGCTTGAGGGTATTCGACTACTAGGGAAACTAAGCCCCGAGATAGATTTAATCTGTGGTTGGAAAATAAATCGACGTGACTCATTTGGCCGCCGTTTTGCCTCAAAAATATTTAACTTTGTCACTGGGGCCGTGTTCGGCACAAAGTTGCATGATGGAAATTGTGGGTTAAAAGTCGGACGATCGGTTGTTTTCCGATCAGTGCCGCTCTACGGCGAATTACATCGCTATATTCCAATGATTGCCTCTGGTTTGGGATTTCGTGTCGCTGAAGACGGTGTAGTGCATCGTGCAAGGTCTTTTGGAAAGTCTAAATACGGGTTGGAGCGCATTTTCCGTGGAGCATTTGATTTACTCACGGCTACAATGATCACTAAATTTAGACAGCGGCCCGGACATCTATTCGGCGGAATCGGAGTCCTCTTTGGAATTGCTGGTTTACTAGTCTTGACTTATATGACGATACTTTGGTTTTTCGGTGTTCAACCAATCGGAACCAGACCGCTTTTCTTTCTTGGAATATTACTTTTAATTCTTGGCGTGCACTTTTTCTCTTCGGGTTTACTGGCAGAATTAATTTTACACCAAGGACAAAAGGGGGTCGATCGAGATGAAGCAGTGCTTGAAATAGCTGGCCTAAATCTTAAGCCAGTTGATATTGCGCGTTCAGGAGCGCGTTAATGTCAAAACCGTCTAGTAAATTTCTGATGCTTTCCCTCCTGGGCCTATTGCCCAGCCTACCTTTGGTATTTTTTGGATTTACCTCAAGTAATATTCAGTACCTAGATTACTGGGAAATTGTCGAAAGCATAATGATTAGCGGCTTCAGCTTCTCTTCGTTATTAGTATGGCAAAATGAGCATTTTGTCGGCCTACCAGTGCTGATTTATCGAGCGAATATTTGGCTGACAAATGGCACTCAGCACGGATTGTTGTATTGGGTGATGCTGGTAATGATCCTACAAGCAATCTTGATCGCCAAATTATTGATCGATCAATTCGAAAAAAAACAGCCTCATCCAAATAAATTTCTTACGATGGCCCTTGCGCTTTTAATTGGCGTGTTTGTTTTCCACCCAGCTAGTCTGCATTATTGGATTAAAAGTATGAGTGGAACGGCCTGGCTCACGGCAAATGTTTTTAGCCTCTATGCCATATTTTTTGCAGCCCGCGGTTTTGAACAGGAAGGACTAAAAGGTTTGTGCACTTTTGGTTTGGCGGCTGGCGCTGGAATTCTTGCAACACTGACATACGGTTCAAGTCTAGCTGTTTGGCCGGTTCTTGTTTGTATTTTTCTCTGTTCAAGACAGCATATGCTCGTTAGAGGTTGGCTGTTTGTTTTTGGTGCTGGACTACTATGCGTATACGGAATACTCTATCATCGCCCAGCAAAACATGACGCATTAGAATTTATTCCCTTAGTTTACGTGAAATATGCGCTGCAGTTTTTTGCCTCCCCCCTCAACGTAGATTTGACCCAGTCCATATACATTGGAGCGATTGTGGCGTTATTTGTCGTATATTGCGGGGTAAATTTTTGCGTACGCCTCTACCAACAAAACATTTCTGTTGAGCGTATGTGGTGGCTCGGAGTGTTGCTGTATGGCGCGCAAATTGTAGTCTTAATCTCACTCTCTCGTGCAGAGTATGGGGCTAAAAATCCCTTTGCATCCAGATATTTTAGTATTGCTGCTTTAGTTTGGATTGGAATTGTATTCGAAGCTGCCTATCGTATGCCGCGACTTTTTCGCGGTTGGACCATTATTTTGATTTTATGCTGGTATTGCTATCTATATACTTCGCACGGTTATATTATTGAAAATAATTTAAGTGCCGATACGCGACGGCGCGCCGGAGAGCAAATGATTCTAGCGCAGACTCCTCTAAAGGGCGGCTTAATTAGTGAAGCTTTGACGCGTAATGTGCAGGCATTTGAGCGGCAAAGTGCTTCGTTGCATAAGATCGGACATTATCCGTTTGGAGCTATCAGCGATGAATGCCCAAGCTGGGGAACGGGTCTTGATTATCAAAACTATCTCAAACAAGCTCCACAGATTGAAGTTACCCATGCACGTAAGAAAAGTAAGCGACTTAAACTTTATCGATTCAAGGCACCCGCTGAGCCGCAATCGGGATGTTTCGTCTTGATCAATGATCGCGGTCGCGCTGCTGGTTTTGGGACAACGCATGTGATTGATGATTTCAAAGCTAAATTTTTGACTCACCGCAGCGCTGAAGTTGAGTATTATAACTATGTATTTCAGCGGAAAAAGGCAGAAATTGTCGCTGCTTGTTATGCAAGTAAGAAACAGTTGATTTATTGCTTGCCAATTAAAACTACTCCTTCGTAAACTGAGCTCGAATATGAAACGATTACTTTTGCCTTGGACCTGCGTTTTTCTTTTTTTTGTAGCTTATGAATGGCTCTATCATGGAGTGATAATCATCTCGCTATACAAAGAAACGCCTTGGATGTGGCGCCCCCTCGGGCACCTCTATGGCACATGGCCGATTATCGTGCTTGGTCAGATGCTACAGTCATTTGCCTTCACCTATGCTTTTACTAAGGGCTACGAAGCAAAAGGAGCAAATGAAGGCATCCGTTATGGAATGCTGATTTGGACAATGTTTGAGGGGCATTATCTGGTGCTTTACTCGATACAGCCGATCACTCTAATCTTACTTTATTTGTGGCTAGTTGGTAGCTGTTTACAGTACGTTTTTGCTGGGATCATTCTTACTAAAGTCTACAAGCCTTCAATCGCTTTTGTTGAGGAAGAAATTCCTAACGCACTGCAAGCTTAGAGCACTTTTAGTTGCGATATCCGCCAAATCTTTGGTCAGTCTTTTTCAGTTTTGCGCAGTGTGAATAAATGCGCGTTCCAGCATAGATTTCAAAAGTCCCTTTGCCGCCCTTGAAGATGCTATTGGCGAGGGGCACACGCCAGAGCGATTGTCCACGATAGTAAATGCGATCCTTCGGGGAATTTTTTGTGACTTTAGCGGGAACTCGATTTTTAAATGAAACCACGTCAATTCCTGCTGGACTGCCTCCACCAGGTACGGCTGGTAAGCCAAGTGGTGACTTATTGTATTTTCCATCGGGCTTCTTTTTAATTTTAAAAGCACGCGAACCATTGTACTCGAATTCGCTGATTTGCATGGACACATTGATTGACGAATTTAGCGTTAATTTTGAGAAATCTAGGTCGACTCTGACAAGATATTTATCGATTGCGCTGCAGGCGTCTTTACGAATGCGCATTGAGGCTTGACCATAACTTGTTGGGTCTCCACCTCCGCCACCACCGCCGCCAGTTCCACCTCCGCCATAGACCTGCTCGCAAAGGCATTCTTTTGTGCAAGGGTTACATTCATTGCGATAGATTGAGCAGTAAAAATTGAAATAAAAAGATTGATTAAAAATATCACATTGACTTCCGCCACCACCGCCAGAACCGCCTCCCGTTCCGCCTGTTCCTTGTCCGACTTCAATCGCGTTGGTTGTTTTGCCGTTTTTCTTATAGAATACGGAATAGAGCCCTGCAGATGAAGCTAGAGCTTCAGGGACGCTAGACGTGATTTGCTTGGTTGTAACACGTCCGATTAAGCCAGTTGGCCCACGGAGGGTGAAAGAGCTTGCTTTTGAAATCTTGCCATTTGAAACATAGAAAAATGTAATACCGCGGCTAGCGTCAGCTGGAGTGAAGGTATAGCCATGCACATTATTGTCTGCTGGCGTTTCAATGGCGATTGGCTGAGCTTGTGCCAATGTAATGCCCATTGCGTAACTAGCTGAAATCGTTACAAGTGTTTTGAGGATTCTATTCATAATAACCTTTGTTGCTGATATTATTATGAATAGAACCTAGTGAACCGTGACCTTAGAGCTAAATCTCAGCCCCCCCCCTCAGGCTATCGTTTATAAACGAATCTTTGACGATTATCAGCGCATCAGATTGGAGTGGTAAGCAAGTCCATTATTATTGCATACTAATTCTCATATGTTAGCCAGTTGTTAGAAATATTAAGGAATTATGCGGGATCTACCAAAGCTCTTCTACCTCACACTTTTATTCCTCCTAATTGCTTTTTCTGCGCCTAACCTTGCCGATGCAGATGATCTTGAAGATACGCTCAGCGAAATAATTAAGAACACTCCTGGCTTTGCGGAGTTGATTGCTTGCAGTGAAGCGATTGAAGAGAATGAATCATGCGGTGAAATGATCTTCTCTGGTAGTTATACGATCGAAACATTTTGGAAACCGGGGAGCGTTAAGTTTGAACTCGGCTGTATCGAGAAGATCATTAACAGCGATAAATATATCATTGATTGCGATGAGGATGGGGAACCAGATCCGAATATTGATACATGGGTCCATATGCAATGGGATCTCCGTGGAACTTTCAACTGGTTAGATGAGAAATGTCAGAAGCAAACATTTACCTTCCGAGATAAACGTAACAATTGGATGCATTTCCCTGACGGTAAGGCTTTTGAAGGTCGCGGTGGTCCAAACGTCAAGGGTTGGAGTAGGTCGAGTAACAGCGGTAACATCGTTAACGAAAAAATCGGTGGTATCGACCCAGCAAAATGTCCACGTTGTGCTAAGGTTTGCAAGGCCCCTGCTAGTGCTGAGGGGACGCCAATGGTTTGCGTAGCAGAGAGCACTGGTGTTGAGTCATTTTAAGGACAGACAAATTATTTCACAGTGATTCTGCCGATTGATCGTTGTGATTGATTTCCGCCGCTATCTACGACTCGTGCCGTAAAGTTATATTTACCTTTTTTTCTCAGTCTGATCTTTGTCTTATAAATACTGCCGCTGCGCTTGAGTCGATAAGTCGACCGTGGTGTTGTAATCGTCACTCGTGCTATGCCATGATCATCGCTAACGTGCACCTCACAAAGAATCGTGCGATTTCTACGCAAGATTTTTGGAGAACATTTTGCTCTTGAAATTACCGGTGCCAAATCTAAGAAAGGTGGGTCGTCTTGGCCACCTGGAGGGACTAATTCAGAATTTCCTGACTCATAAGCACCAGGAGTGCCTGGTAGTGAACGTGTTGCTAGCGAAAGATCACGCGTAAAATGGTTCATAAGATTACCTTCAGGAGCTAGCGGTGCAGCAACACGGTCACCACCAGGGAAGTTTGGGATTAAAAATGTTGCGACCTCGAGTAAATTGCTGCCCAAGGTAGGCCTAAAATCGCCACTCATAGCGTTTATGAATTCCGGGATTGTCGTGCTAATTGTATTCTCACTAACTAATTGGGATTGATTGCAACTAGGATTTGTGGGCTGACAGCCACTAGTTTCTCCAATACCTAAACTAGCAGTGCCGGGTAGATTGTAAATTAAATTTCCTTTGATTTGCAGATTTTCGTCGCTACTGACCGGTCCAGGAACATTACTTCCCGGTAGCGCGCTTCGCGGTCCATAGATCGCAAAGTGTTCAGCTGCTCCTGGATGGTCTGCAGGATTAAAGATGATATTGTTATAGATCAAAACATTTTTATTGCCGATGTTTGCATAAGTTTCCCCGCCGTCGATAGTTGCAGTTCCCCAGCCACCTGAATCTAAGTGTGCTTGGCAAGTGCTACGATTGCCATCGCAAGATCTTCCACCAAAGACTACTTCAATTGTATGAGAGCGACTGCCCACGCGAAAAAGCGTATTATGGGCGAGCAAAATGTTATAGCCACCATTTACACCCAGCCCAGCTCCTTGTGTGTCGTGAATTATATTATTTATGACTTTAATGTCATAGGCTTCGTAGTGGAGCCACGGCGAAGTCATAAATTCGAAGCCCGTGCCTTGCCCAGCAGTAAAGCCTCCTGTGCCACAATTATATATTTCATTTGCTTCGACTCGAATGTATGCCGATCCGCCTTTTGCGTAGATACACCAGTCTTGGGCGTTATGAATTTTATTACGCAACACGTGACCGTATTGCACTGCTACGAAATCAATTGCATTGTCGTAAGCGCCGTGAATACTTGAATCTTCAATATAGATATACTGAGACTGATTTACTTTTAGTGCTTCGTGGGCAATTTGCTCGCCGCCATTTAGTTCGCAGTTTTTAATTAAGATATGGTCACAGCGCTCAAAGTGTAGCGCGTCCCCGGCCGGTTGAGGATTGATGATCAGGTCTATTAAATATAAATAACGCGTATCAAAGACATTTAAATCTCCTCCTAAAGTCACTGAACCTCGACCATGCAAGGCGCGGATTATGATCGGTGCCGTATATGTGCCATGCCTTGATTCGAGATAATTAGGCAATTCAGATTCAGTCAGCACGCCAGGTAATAGATTGATCCGAAACCCTGTTGAGAGTGTTTGGTTGATCGGGATCAGATTCCAAGCCCGCGTCAAAGTTTTAAATGCTTGATTTTGGTTTGTCCCGGCATTGCCATCATTGCCGGCAAGCGGATCTACAAAGTAGTCAACTACTGTCGGAGAACCGATTGCATAATTTATCGTCTCTAAGCTTTGCGCTAAGCAGTCGTGATGTATTGATAGGCACAGATAGCTTAGCAATAAGACGTAGTTTGTATACTTCACTCCTTTAGTATCGACAGAATTATTGATAGAGATGAGGACTCGCAAATAAGTGTCCGATTGCTTTATCTTTTTTACATACGCTGAAGGGGCACCATGCCCATTAGTTCAAGACCTTGGGTTAGGACTTTTGCTGTGGCTTCGAATAGCTGCAAGCGGGCTTTCGCAGTCTCAGCGTCTACCCCTAAGACTTTAAGCTCCAAGTAGGCCTTAGAAAAAGCATGTGCCACGTCAAGCAAGTAATTTGCAAGAATCGCCGGCTCGTGTTCTATCGTGACTAGTCTTAATGTTGGAATAAAATCAGCCAAAAGCTTAGCTAGGCTATAAGCGGTATCATCGACTAAGAACTGAGCTTTTACTGCTCCAGCAATATCAATTGTCACTTTTTCTTTAATGCCAGTCACGCGAGCGCAAGCGTAAAGCACATATGGTCCAGTATCGCCCTGGAACTGTAAGGCTTGATCCCAATTAAATTGCACATCTTTGATTCTGCTTTTTGAAAGCATGCCAAAAATAAGTGCACTCACGCCAACGCCCCAGGCTACGACATGCTCGTCTAGACCATCTGGGCGCTTGCTGACTTGATCATGGTAGGCCTTAAGTGCGCGACTTTGGGCTTCGTCTAATAGTTCGTTGAGCTCAATCGTGTCACCAGCTCCGCGTGTTTTAACTCCAAGCACAAGACCAAAAGGCACGTGCGTGATTTTCTCGGCGTATGATCTGCCAAGACGTTTGAGGATTTCAATAATCTGCTGGAAGTGTAAGGTCTGCGGTGCGCCGACTACATAAATTGAGCGGTCAAACTTAAATTCCTTGGCGCGGTATTCAGCTGTGGCAAGATCGCGAGTCAAATATAAAGAGCGACCATCAGCGGTGTAGACTCTTGCAAATCCAAGTTTTTCACCCAAATCAACTCCAAAAGCGCCTTCTGACTCCTTAAGGATTTTGGCGGCATTTAGCGTTTCTTTTACTGAGTCTAGTTTGTCGGAGTAAAAAGACTCACCAGTGTAGTGATCGAAACTAATGCCAAGTCGAGCATAGGTTTGCTTAAAGTATTGGAGTGAAATCGCTAGGCACCATTGCCAAAATTCAACTGCATAAGCCTCACCCTGTTCGAGATCTACGAAATACTTTCGCGCCAGTGTGTTAATTTCCGGGAATTTTTGGTCTGATTCGGAAACGGTGTTGTTTTCCTGATTGTCTTTTAAGGTCGTGGCACGTTTGTAAAGCTCAACTAGCGCTTCTACGGTTGGATCTTGTGGCTTGCCCCAGAGTTCGCATCCGGCCCAAACAAAACCGAACTGCGTGCCCCAATCGCCGAGATGGTTAACGCTGACGACTTGATAGCCGAGGAAACGATAAACTTTATCAAGGACGTTGCCGATTAAAGTGGCGCGCAAATGCCCAACATGAAATGGCTTGGCGATGTTTGGACTACTATATTCGAGGACAACTTTTTCGCTTTGAGCGTTTTTCGAGAATTTTTCACTGAGAATATTTTCTAATGTGTCTCGAATGAAAATCTCGCGAGTAAAATGAAAATTTACAAACGGACCAACTGCTTGAGCGTGATCAAATCCAGCAGGCAAAGTAAGATTACTTGCCAATTCAATAGCTAGATCCTTTGGATTTTTCTTCAAGCGTTTTGCAATTTCAAAGCAGGGGAAAGCAAGGTCGCCATGTGAATCTTGTTTTGGTTTCTCCAGTAATCGATAAGCTGTCGGCTGATCGATCTGTCCAGATGAGGCAAGCGATGAAGCAAGAAGCTGTTTTAAACGATCTTTCATTCTTTACTATTTGTCAGTACCAGTCGTGAACAGCAAGCTCAGCCCGGATAAGAAATGCGAGCACTGGCTAAAGCCAGCAAAATCAAGCAAAAAGTAAAAACAAGTTTTCGTAGCTCGCTAGTAGGGAAATGTTTGTTTGAGTCAAAAAAAATTAATGATTGTTTGGTGACAATCTTTTTTACTTACGTTAATAGATCCAACGAGTCTTGGCAGCTAATACTAGAAGCTTTTTAAGTAGTTAGCGCCATTTGCTTAAATTTATTGGCTGCTTACGTAGCCTGTTTTTTAGATTGGATTCATGCGCAAAAACTTTACTCGACTTTTCGGGCTTGTTGTTAGTGTAACTATAGTTGCAGCTTTCTTGATGTATGCATCAGGAGCTCGTGCTGGAAACGGACAGAACAACTCGCCAAATATCAAAAGCGGACTTTGGAAAGATGGCAAAGCAATCGAATGGGATTTGCCTGAATTAGGTATCTTTGACTGGAATCCACGCGGCTATGCCCCAGAGCAGCCGGTAAAATTCAGCCATTGGATTCACGTCGGTAAGAATAAAATGGAGTGTCAGTACTGCCACTACGGAGTTACTAAATCTAGCGCTTCTACAATTCCGCCGAGCGAGCTGTGCATGGGATGTCATAAGCTCGTTAAAACCGAATCTCCCGAAATTAAAAAACTCACAGAATATCACAACAAAGGCTTACCAGTGCCATGGATCAAGGTGCATAAGCTACAGGACCACGCGCGTTTTAATCACGAACGACACATTAAAAGTGGCGTAGGTTGTCAAAATTGTCACGGGTTGGTTCAGGAAATGGATCAAGTTGAGAAAGTGTCCTCAATGAAAATGGGGTTTTGTGTAAGTTGTCATCGTGATCAAGGTGCAAGCATTGACTGTGCAACTTGTCACTATTAGACTGAGTGCTAAAAGAGCTGTCGTTTAAGCAGTATTCTAGGCACTCAGTCTAATCGTCCGGTAAATTAATTTTACTGGACAAAATAAATGAATACCCGTTGACGAAAGTTTCGTTAACCGAAGAAACTATTGGCAACGGGTATAGACTGATTACCATAGGAATTATGTCAAGCAAGCGCGGATTTAATCGAAGAGAATTTTTAAAAGTTATCGGGGCGACAACTGGAGCTGCTGCAGTCGGGTGTACGGACGATCCGGTCCAAAAAATTATTCCTTACGTCGTTGCTCCCGATGAGGTCATCCCTGGTAAAGCCACTTGGTATGCGGGAACATGTGAGGAATGCAGTTCCGGCTGCGGAATGCTTGTACGTGTCCGCGAGGGGCGTGTTGTTAAAGTGGAAGGAAACCCGGCGCATCCGGTGAATCAAGGTGGACTCTGCGCGCGAGGCCAATCTTCATTACAGACACTCTATGATCCAGATCGTGTTCGTGAACCGCTGCGTCGAGAGTTGAATGGTGCGTTTAAGTCGGTCTCTTGGAAGGAAGCAATTGAAAACCTCAATTCACTTTCGGCAGATCTAAGTCCGACTAATCCTGGAGTGCTTTTAACCAAAGCCTTGAGTGGATCAGAACTTTCAATTGTTAATGAATTTATCCAACGCAATGCAAATTTCAAGCACGTAGTTTTTGAGACTACTGCGCATAGTTACCTCGAGGAAGCTGCTGAAGCTGCATACGGAACCGGCTACCGCACGCACTTTGATTTCTCAAAGGCCGATTTGATTGTTAATTTCGGGGCAGATTTCCTGGAGACTTGGGTTTCTCCAGTCGAGTTCTCGCGCCAATGGGCTTCACGTCGTAATAATTCTGGTCACTCGCATCCAAGTTTTTTCATTCATTTTGAGCCCCGTCTATCCTTGACTGCAAGTAACGCTGACTATTGGGTTACAAATAATCCAGGTTCAGAACTCTTAATTATTAAGGCCTTAATTGCAGCGCTGATCGCTCAAGGCAAAAGCGCTTCTGCGCAGATTAAGTCTTTTGCTGCTGGCGTAGAGATTGAGCATGTTGAGTTGCAAGCTGGAATTAAAGCCGGAACAATCAAGTCACTTGCTAAACGACTAAGCACAGCTAAGTCTTCATTGGTCGTGGCCGGGGGTGCAAGCGTTCAGAGCGGTTCTGAATCTCAAGCCGCGCTTGGGGCAATTTATTTAAATACAATGCTTGGTAACATTGGTCGTAGCGTGCTGATCGAGCAAGGCAAGTCCACTACTTCAGGGCAGGACTGGTTTAAATCAGAAATTTCTAAAGCAAAGCCGGCAATTGGTTTGGTAGTTACTTACGGAATCAACCCGCACTACACATTACCCAACGCTCACCCGGTTCGCGTCGCGCTGAATAAAGTCAAGTCAATTGTTGCTTTTGCAAAAAACATTGATGAAACTGCAGCACTGGCAAATTTAATTTTACCGCTCAGTACAAATTTTGAGTCTTGGCAAGACAGCGAGATTTCAAATGGCGGGTGGAATCTGAATCAGCCAGCAATGCAGCCGCTCTATCAGACGCAATCATTCGGCGATACAATGCTAGCTTGGGGTAGTCAGACTAAGGCACCAGCAGGCGCAAGTGCGACAGAGTTTTTTGCCGGCGGTGCTACGAGTTTTTATGAGTACATTAAGGCACAGTGGAAACAGCGTGCTGGCCTCGAAGGTGCGACTTTTAATCGGGCAATTGAGCAAGGTGGAGATTTTTCTAAGATCAATCACTCTGGCTTAACACCTGAGTTGAAGCAAATCAGCTTCGAAAAAGTAGAGAGTGAGCTAGGCGGCCTAAGGTTTCTTGCCTTCCCGACACTTTTATCTACTGACGGAGCTACGGCAAACCGAGCCTGGTTGCAAGAATTGCCCTATCCAACAACAACTGCAGTCTGGGGAAGTTGGATTGAAATGCATCCGCAACTTGCAGAGCGTCACGGCCTCGCTAAAGGGGATGTCGCTCAGGTTAAGCTTGGCAACGAATCTGTTGAAGCCCCAGTTTATTTAACGCAGCACATTCATCCAAATCTTGTGGCAATGCCGATTGGTCAAGGTCATGAGGCCTTCGGCCGCTTTGCTGCGGGAATTGGTGCAAATGCATTTAAACTCAGTAAGGCTTCAAGCACATCACTTGGCGTCGAATTACTAGTCAGTGGTTTAGAAATTTCAAAAGTCAAATGGAAGGATGAACTTGTCACGATGAGTGGCAGTGATTCTCAGCACGGCCGCGAGTTAATTCGTCAAGACGTCACAACTGTTGATCTTGGCAAGGATGAACATGGCGCGGGAGCGCATGGTCATGACAGTCATGGTGCGGCGCATAGTGGCGGGCATCATGGTTTTGAAGACATGGAAACTCGGCCGCAGATGTATACGCAAATGGAACATCCGCTCTACCGCTGGGCGATGAGTATCGACCTATCTAAGTGTACTGGTTGTTCGGCCTGCGTTGTAGCCTGCTACTCTGAAAATAATATTCCAGTTGTTGGCCGTGAACTATGTCGCTCCGGCCGTGAAATGTCATGGATTCGTATCGAACGCTATTTAGATGGCCCAGAACATCGACCTGTTACGGGTTTTATGCCGATGATGTGTCAACATTGCGGTAACGCCCCTTGTGAACCAGTTTGTCCTGTCTACGCTACGTATCACAATGAAGAAGGCCTGAACACGATGGTTTATAACCGCTGCGTGGGAACTCGTTATTGTTCTAATAACTGCAGCTACAAGGTGCGTCGTTTTAACTTCTTTAAGTATAGCTGGCCTGAACCACTGACTTGGCAGTTAAATCCTGATGTTACAATCCGCGAAGTCGGAATCATGGAAAAGTGCTCTTTCTGCGTGCAGCGTATTAAAGAAGCAGAAAACAATGCCAAGGATTTAGGGCGACACGTTCAAGATGGTGAAATTCAGCCGGCTTGTGCTTCGAGTTGTCCGACACAAGCGATAACTTTTGGCAATCTCCTTGATCGGAAAAGTAGGGTTGCAGAGCTCTCTGCTTCGTCTTCGGGATATAGAGTTTTAGATGCGCAGATTAACACTCAACCTGCTGTCACATACTTGAAGCGCGTTGTTGTCGAGCAAGAAATTTAATTCAGGAAGTATTTTATCATGTCTAAGCACGATGGCGAGAAACTGACATACTCTAGAATCGATGAGGATATTCTTAAAACTCTTCAACCTCCAACTGTGGGTTGGTACTTATTGGTGTTTTTAACTGTTTCGGTTCTTTCAGTTGGTGCGTACTCTTGGATTAGACAGATTCTTGAAGGTATTGGTAATTCCGGAAAAATGCACCCGATCATGTGGGGTGCATACATCACTAACTTCGTTTTTTGGGTTGGTATTGCGCACTCGGGAACGCTGATTTCTGCGGTGTTGTTCCTGTTTCGCGCCAAGTGGCGTATGCCGATTTATCGTATTGCTGAAGCAATGACTGTTTTTGCGGTTGCGACTGCTGGGCTTTTCCCAATTATTCACATGGGACGTCCTTGGAATTTCTACTGGCTATTGCCAGTGCCAAACCAACGCTACCTGTGGGTTAACTTCAAGTCGCCACTGCTTTGGGACGTATTTGCGGTCAGTACATATCTAACAGTCAGCGTGTTATTTTTTATCATTGGACTAATCCCAGATATCGCCGCTGCGCGAGATCGCTCTACTGGGGTGAGAAAAATGCTCTACACTGTCTGCGCACTTGGTTGGAATGGTTCGAACAATCAATGGCGTCATTATACTGCTGCCTATGGATTCTTTGCGGCGCTTGCAACCCCACTCGTACTCTCAGTGCATTCTGTCGTATCTTGGGATTTCGCGATGTCAAACGTGCCGGGCTGGCATACCACGATTTTCCCTCCGTATTTCGTAGCTGGAGCGATTTTCTCGGGGTTGGCGATGGTAATTACCATTACAATTCCAATGCGTAAGATTTTCAACCTCGAAGCCTATTTGACGATGTGGCACTACGAGAAAATGGCACAGCTGATCATGTTTACTTCGGGGATTGTTACATATGCATACGGCATTGAGTTTTTCATCGCCTGGTATAGCAATAATCCTTATGAACGCTACCAATTTTGGTTTAGACCGTTTGGCTATTATGCCTTTGCCTTTTGGATGATGGTAACGTGTAACTGTATCATTCCGCTAAGTCTATGGGTCAAGAAGTGGCGCACAAATTTAACTTGGCTATTTATCTGTTCGATTTTTATCAACATCGGCATGTGGTTTGAGCGATTTAATATTATCTTGCAGTCACTTGCACGAGAATACATCCCTTACGCTTGGGGTGAATATCATCTGTCATGGACAGATATTGGTATTACAATTGGTGCGTTTGGTTGGTTCTTCACCTTTATTGTTATCTTCGTGAAGTTTTTTCCTTCAATGGCTTTGACTGAAATTAAAGAAATTAGTGAAGTGCCTATGCGCAAGGCGCACTAGGTTGCAGGTATAGAGGATCTTATGTCTACAGATTACGTAGTAGTTGGCCATTTTAAGTTTGTTGATGATGCTCGCAAGGCAATCATTTCTCTCCGTAATCACGGATTAGTGCCTAAGACGGTGCTTTATTCACCTGTCCCTAATCATGATTTAGAAGAAGAACTGTATTATGGAAAAAAGCGCAGCCCCGTCAGGCGCTTTACTCTCTTGGGCGCACTTACTGGACTTTCCGGAGCTTTTTTAATGACCTGCTGGATGTCTTTAGATTATCCGCTGCGTGTAAGTGCTAAGCCATTAGTCTCAATCCCATCGTTTGTTGTGATTGGGTTTGAGTGTACGATTTTACTTGGGGCAATTTTTACATTAATTGGCATGCTACATAATTCTAGAATTCCGCACATTTTTAGTAGTCCCGGATACCGCCCAAATTTTAGCAAGGACATTTTTGGCTTAGTTGTTCGCGTTGCTAAAGACCAAGCTCCTGGAATTGAATCTGAGTTTCGCAGTTTTGGAGCAGAGAAGGTGGAGAGTGAATATGTCCGATAGTATAAATCTAAAAGATGGTTTGGCACTGTCAATCTATGTCATCCTGAGCGGAGCGCGGCGAAGTCCAAGGATCTCCAAAATATATATGATCACTGTATTATATATTGCGCTTGCCCAATCTGCCTACGCCTTGCCTTGGGATACAGATTTAAATCATCAGCAGTCTTATAAAACTTCAGAAATGGCTCGCTCTCCTGTTAAGGGAACAATTCCTTTAGGCGCAAAGCCGTTTACGCTGTCACATGAAGATGCTGGAAAGAATTTAAAAAACCCCAGCACTCCGACGCGTGCATCGCTGTGGCGTGCCCGCCGTTTATGGAATTCAAACTGTGCCACCTGTCATGGTCTTCAGGGTGATGGCAATAGTGTAGTTGGCCCACAAGTTAAAGCACCCTCACTTAAGTTAGATCTTTATAAGAGCCGCACGGATGGATGGATATATTCTGTAATCCATGCTGGTCTAAATAATATGCCGCGTTACGGTTATAAACTTACCGAACAAGACCATTGGGATCTTGTAAATTATGTTCGTTATATCCAAGGACAGCATCAAGATTTAATCGCAGCGCAAAATTAGAAGATAACCTTATGTCACACTCGCTATCATCTGTTGATTTAAAAGACGTTCCAGAAATTCTTGCTCAAGAGCCGATCAGGGTGCGCTCAATTGAAAAGGGCATGCTCTGGGCATTTTTAATTGCTGGCATTTTGTCACTTGGTTTTGGATTGATGGACGAAACACTTGTGGACACTACCTGGCTTTGTCTGCATGTAAATGCGGTGTTTTGGTTTGACTTAGCGATTGCTTCAGCTGGATTTTCTGCGGTTTTTCATATTTCAAATTCACAGTGGTCACGTCCAATCCGTAGGCTTTTTGAATCAACTTCAGCAGCTGTTTTTTGGTTTGTCATTCCGCTTGTTGCCTTGCGCTTTGGTTACGAACATTTGTTTGGTTGGGCCCATGATCCGAGTGCTCATAATGGGCGTGGTATGTGGCTTGATGAAGACTTTCTGTTTACGAGGGTTACTGTTGCAGCGCTTTTAATTGCCTGGTTGGTCTGGCGCATTGTTAAATTATCAGTTGCGCGCGATATCGTCAGCGTGCGTTCAGGTATTACGGGGATTAATAAGGATGCGCTTTCACGTTGGTTTGACGGCAAGCTTAATCATTACGCGCTGGGAACGGATACTCAGGCACTTGCTACAGTGGAAGAGAAAATGAGCTATTCGAGTCCAGTCGTGGTTATTTTTTATGCACTCTGTATCTCAGTTGTAGCATTTGATGTTGTAATGTCGGTTGACCCGCATTGGTATTCAACTCTTTTTGGCGCGCTGATCTTTATGAGCGCAGTCTACTCAGCGGTTGCTTGGCAGGCGGTTTGTCAAAATCTCGCTCGGGATTGGCATCCAATTTTTCGCAAGAAGATTGAGCGCCGCACCCTACACGACCTAGGCAAGCTTCTTTTTGGTTTTGGTATTTTCTGGGCGTATATGTTTTGGAGTCACTATTTGACGATTTGGTATGGGAATATCCCAGAAGAAACGCATTGGGTGATTGTGCGATTACGTGAAGAGCCTTGGCACGGCTTAGCCTGGCTGGTCTTGGGCTGTAGTTTTATCATTCCATTTTTACTTGGGCTTAGTCGCGATCTTAAGCAGGTGCCTCAGCTTTTACTGGCAACTGGCGTGATTGTGCTTTTTGGTCAATGGCTGCAGATTTATTTATTGATTGTGCCCTTTCACTATCCGGACATCATACCGCTTAGTGTCCACCAAGTGTTAATTACTTTCGGTTTTATGGCGGCATTATTGTTATTGCAAATTCGGTTTCTTTCCCGAGTGCCGTTGATTCCGTTTGGTGATTTATATTTAACGCAAGGCAGTCATGCTCAAGCTGCGCATGAAGCTCACGGGCATGCTTAAGATAGGTTTGAATTAAAGCTCATGCAGCGCTGCGCCACACAATTTAATGTTTGGCGCGTTTTCCGGTTTACTGCTGACTTGATCTTGATTAGCCTAGCTCTTGTCGCGCTAGCGCATTCCTTCCGGTTAATCTTTGAAAATATTAACAATCTGCCCCGCGATGACGATTTTAATTCAGTCATAGACTTATTGACTCGCCTCAATGCAAGTCAATCGTTTGATCAGGTTTTATCTATTTTATTTGGCCCACATAACGAACACAGGGTGCTAGCATTGCGATTGATTGTGATTTCTTATTGCGCACTCTTCGGGCAAGTCAATTTTATGATGCTTACCTGTATAGGGTTACTCTTACTGGTTTGCTTTCAATACTTTGTTGCCGTAAAATTTTTCTGCAATTTGAGGGAGCGGATTTACGCATATTTACTCTTATTGCTTTTTGTCTTAAACACAAAGAATTACGATAATCATTTATGGGCGACAGCGGCTCTGACTGGTATTCCTAGTTTATTTTGCGCATTTCTTTCATTCTACTTAATTACCTTCTGTAATCGCTGGGTCAGCGCACTTTGGCCTGCGATACTTGCCGCAATGACATTAGCCAATGGATTTATCGTATTTTTTATTTGTTGCTTGGAATTTTTTTTGCAACGCAGATGGAGAATTTTAGCACTCTGGTTAATTCCGACGACTTTTTTTACTTATCTTCAATATCTTGCACTGCAGAGTTTGAGTCGAAAGCAGGAGTTAGACCTGAGCGTGTTTTTATCGAAGTATGACTATTTTTTAGGTTTTATTGGTAACGGATTTGCCTCAGAATCGCTCCAGTTTGGCATATGGTTCGGGATAGTAATTATCCTCTTAGGTATATTTTCAGCCTTTAGTCGGCAGCGCGCTGCGTTTTTGTTTTTTTGTTTTTTAGTTGGAACGGCAGCTTTGAATTTACTTGCCCGAGGTAATTACGATTCTCAAGCTGTGGTTATTCAATCTCGCTACGCTTTGCCGTCATTTGCTGTTGGGGGCGTGTTAATCCTCAATCTAATCAGGCAAGCGAAAATTTCTAATTTGCTACTGCCAGCGACGTTGCTGCTAGCGTTGAGTTGCTATTGGTCACATTATGATCTTTGGAGACACGGCTATGATTACAGTCAACAGCGAGCCAGTGATAGTCTAACACGATATGCTCTCAGCGAAGAAGGTTTGAATTATCCATTCAAAGGAGTGGCCGAGCAGATTATAGCTGAGTCCAGGAATAAATATTTTGATTTATCGACTGCCAAGCCTGAGATTTCACTTGCTAATCCTGTAAGTCTTTCTGAAAAGAAAACGCGCTATGGGAAAACTGGCGTGTGTGCCCATTTAATTGCTACTCCTCGGCATTTGATTATTAATGGGACATTTTATCCCCCAGATGTGAGTCGAATGCGTAATAACTATTTCGTAATTTTAAAGAGCGCGGACAGTCAGCTTGCCTTTACGACGCAAAGTCGAATTAACTTCGCAAATCGATTAACATCTAGTAATCCAAATCTTTTAAATACTGGTTACTTTGCCGTAATCGACAGAAATCAAGTTCCTACGGGACAGTATAAAGTGGAAATTCTAATGAAGAACCGTAAATTTAGACGTAAGTTTGATTGCCAGAGAACGCTAACATTATGATTTCAGATCTAGCTTTGAGGGCTTTTTGCTTGAGCATGCTAACTCGCTGAAATATATCATTATTCTTAAGGTTGAAGTGGAAATATAAAGAAAACTAAGAACTTAGTCGATAATTAAGATGAACTGCGCACTATGAATAATCTAAAAAATTCTCTCAGATTTAAGTTTTTATTTTGCATATTAGCAATTAGTTTTCTGCCAAGCAGCAATGCCCTTGCAGATAGCCTCTCTATTACTGCCCCTTTAGCTGACACTGAAGTGATTGAAGGTGATGATTTTGCATCTATAGAATTAGAGAATCCATGGGATTTTAACGAGCGCCGAGATATCGGTTGGGAAGAAGGTTATAATGGTCCTACGGTTAGTGTTAGTGGTGGTGTTTGGTCAGGCATTAATGCAGCGTCAGGGGCATACGTATTCCCGCTCTTTCAGGGATTCCGTGAAGGACTAAAGCCTGATGTGCTACCGGGAGATCGGTCTTTACCTGCGCTTGGCTATAATAATCCAATTAATGCTGCAAAGTATACGCTGCTTAGTTACAGAGTGAATCACAATTCTCGCTCAAGTTATTTTATATATTGGAATAACGATCCAAATCTCCCAGGAGGTTGGCCAAATGGTTCCAATTTAGCTGGCCAATATGATGGGTACTATCATGGTGCCGGGGCTTTTGCTCGAGAACCTTGGGAGGTTTATTCATTTGATATGTCCGCGAATGGGGGACAATTCGCTGCCTACAGCGGCTCTTGGAGCGGCAGTATCATTTCATTGCGATTGGATCCGTCAATTGTTGGCGCTGTTGGATCTCAAGCTCAATATGATTGGGTGAGGTTGGTTGATCCAACTTCTGCTCCAAACCATACCATTACGTGGAGCACTACAGGGGTCAATCAAAGCAATGCTGTAATTACGATTTACGTCGACACTAACAATTCTGGTTTTGATGGAACGCCAATTAAGCGCTTTACCAATGGATCTAATCCAGGATCTTGGACTTTCCCGACGGCAATGCTGCCTCCCGGAGATTATTACTTTTATGTTAGCGGACACGTGGCCGGTGATCCTAGTTCACAGTATGCACGTTCTGAATACACGCCACGTTTGAGAGTCAGTAAGGCGCCGGAGGTAGTTTTTTCAGCTCCTTCAATGGTTTCAGGGGATGATTATGCAACGACCGAGTTAGGTGATCCTTGGGATATGGATCAGACTACTGACTTACCAAATTTAGATTTAAGTTGGCCGACACAATGGCGTCAATTTTCTTCTGAATCTTTCAATGCAGGAATTTTTCAGGCAGTTGCAAACTCGCCTCTGTCCGGAAGTCTGCATACGGACGTACAAACACATTTTAGGATACCGCTGGATAAGCCAATTGATACCAGTAAATATCGTTATGTCAGCTATCGCTTAGCTGTTGATGATAGCCAATTTCCGACAATCTCTGATAAAGTTCGAGATGGCTGGGTCGGCCGCGTAGTCTGGTGGACAGGTGACGAAGAAGATCCCCGGCATTTTTCATCATTTTGGAATTCCGTTGGACATACTGATGACCATCCAATTTATGAGGGCTGGCATACGTATGTTTTCGATCTGCATGATCCTTTAACTCATGAGTATAATAAAAAGTTCACAGATAATCCTTGGCTATATCACTTAAGATTTGATCCCCTCGAGACTGTGCTCCCCACATGGTTTTATCTTGACTATTTCCGCTTAACTGCTGATCCAAGGCCAGACTCGAGTGGTAATATCGATTTAGAGTTTTCAGTAGCAGATAGCGATAGCGCTACTGTAGACGTTAGTTTGTATTATGATTTAGATAATGTGGGTTATAACGGAACACTGATTACGACCCTCAGTGGAATTGCACCGGGCAATCATTCGCATGTTTGGAATATGTCTTCGATTGCAGCAAATACAGCTGTTTATGTCTATGCAGTTGTTAGCGACGGGACAAATACTCGCCGCGCCTATGCTTCAGTGCCAATTCTAGGAGGCCAGTATCAAACTAAAACTCCTCCTGCGATACCGCGCGATATAGCAATTTCTAATTTAGTGATCAGTCCGAAAAGTGTTTCGAAGAAGGGTAAGCGAGTTACGGTATCGGTCGATGTCAGTGACAATAATCCACTGACGAGTGTTAATCTTTTTGTTGAGCGGAAACCAAGTAAGTGGCGTAAAACCGTCCCAATGACTTTAGTCCCAGGGACGACTAACCGTTATACTGCTCGAGTTTCAATTCCGAAAAATAAGACGCGAAAAAAGCAGCGCTACTATCTCTATGTGCAAGCTCGTAGCTCTGGTCCGAGTGTAATTGGTGGTCAAGCTACAGCTGAAGAATATAAAAGCTTGCGCGCTAGCTTTGTCAGTCAGTCTAAATAACTTGTTATTTTTTAACTAAACTCATTGCCCAGCCCTTAGGGGTGATGGGAATATCTACAACTGCGCCAACTTCTGCAGCATTATAGCGCATAACACTTTTGGTGAATTTCGAATCATGCGACCGCGGATAGAAATAATCTCGGTAAACACCATAAGTCAGCACTAAGACTAAGGTGTAACAAGTAGTTAAAACAAACTTATGCTTGTAGGTCTTAATGCAGTTAAAGATGCAGCAATAGAAACAGATTGCTGGAATGAACCAATATCTGCCGGCGGTTCCAGGTTTTGCAAGAATCTGCCAATGCGGAGCAATGTCGGGAACGGTGGGACTTATTAATGCTGAAAATAATATCATTGCGGCGAGCAAGGCAAATAGCTTGAGCTCATAGCTTGAGCGCCTTAATGCTAAATATATCACTATTGAGCCAATCAGATTGGGCACTATTGCTGAGTAAATATTCCAATGCTCGGATTGACTCAACGCCCTAAATCCGCGAAAGCCGATCAGCGAAGATAAAAAAACCTTCCCTGAAATCACCTGCATAAATCCGAGTAGATTAAATTCGAACAGTATTTTCGGTCGGTCACCAAAAGAGCCACTCGTCAACAGGTATATGGTGATTAAAGCGCAAGAGCTTAGCAATGCTAAACGATAGAGGTTTAAACGCGTGCGATTCTTATAACATACGGCAGTGCTCAGTATCGTCAGAAATATGGAAAATGGGCCACAGAGTGCAGTTAGTAAGAGTATTGTAGTTTCGAAGTAATAAATCGCCTTACTAGTGGCAGGTTTTGCGACTAAGACTAAGAAACTGAAAATTAGTAAGTGCCATTGGGTGTTGGCAAGATTAGCATAGATCTCAACAGTATTCGGGGCTAAACAATAAGCGATAGCAATCAGGGCTCGGTTTTTTTGTGCTTTAATTATATGTTCGAATCGATTCGATAGAAAAAAGAATACCGGGAGCAATTGAAGTAATATTGCCAAGACATTATTTGCTAGCGGTGCCAACTTCAAGGGGAAAAATGTCGAGTAAGATCCACCCAGGCGACAGAGCATCGCAGTCGTTCCGTTGTAGGGCTTGAGCAGTGTCATTAATGCGCCTTCATTATGAGCTTGCGCAAAGCAGACAGTGCCATCTTCGGCGTAGAACTGAGGATTGCTAATTACGTCAAAGCGCCTCCCTAAATACATGACGACGCAGAGTAAAGCGACAAGAAGTATGGTAAAATTCAGTTTGTTTTTGTGATTCGCTGGCATTTAATATAGCTATAGCTGAACGGAGTATTCATATCTAGATGTTTAGTAAGCTCATCATCGCAGCAGCTTTCGAGCCTGAAATCGAGGCATTACGGGCGACGATGTCGAGTGACCGGCGTTTTGAGTTTTTGGTTTGTGGTGTTGGATCGATTGAAGCCGCAGCAAAAACCGCGCAATACCTGACCATATCGAGCGAATCTAATCGCGCAGTGATCTTTGTCGGGAGCCTCGGTTCAAGCACTAGAGATCTACCAATTAATTCATTAGTTAGTGCAAGCACAGTAAGGCTGGCTACAGTAGAGGACAACAGTTCGTATTTGGTCCCGACGATGAAGTCTGACTTCGCCGCAGATATCAAGATCTCAAACATCTTCCCCGAATCCCAGATTCACTCACTAGCTGTCCGCTCGACAATGCGCATTACGCAAACCCCCGGACTGGCCGCAGCCCTTGCCAAGCAATCAGACACAACTTGTGAGAATCTAGAACTTTTTGGCGTTGCAATGGCCTGTAAGGAACTGCAGGTGCCTTGGGGTAGCCTTGGCGTAGTCACAAACTATTGCTTTGAGAACGCGCACCAGGAGTGGAAGGATAATTACCGCAATGCAGCGGGCATGATTAGTGAGTTTTTTAATTTAAACCGCGAGAAGTTCTTTGCATTTAAAGCAAAGTAAGAATCCCCTTATTTTTCAGGCAAAACACCAAGTAATAATTAACCACGCGGACAGGCAAGGCGATTGCTTGTGACAATTCTTTTACAACACAATTTCATAGCTTTTACTCAACTGTGATTCTCTGCTGACTTTGCACTGCTAAAAATTCTTTCATGCACGGAGATATTCCACTGCATAAACAAACCAAGGAAAGATTTTTTAGGGAGTGTGTGAAAATGAAAACATTAGCAAAAGCAAATAATGTTGCCGGGAACTTAGCAACAAAGATTGAAGTTGAATTTGAACCTGTTAACTTTAATACAGCAACAGACGAAGAACTAGTTGAAATGTTTCGCTCTGGCTGTCAGCAAAGTTTTGAGCACTTAATTAAGCGCTACGAAACTAAAGCCTATCACCTTTCAATGCGGCTTACTCGTAATCAGGAAGACGCAGAAGAAGTGCTGCAAGACGTATTTTTAACAGTTTACCGTAAACTCGAAGGCTTTGAAGGTAAATCTAAATTTTCAAGCTGGCTCTATCGCATTACTGTTAACTCAGCCTTCATGAAACTACGTAAACGCAAAAACCATGAATTCTTAGGCATTGAAGAAGCAATCGACCAAATCGAAAGCAAGTATATGTTTGAAGAACGTGATTATGGTGATGATGCTTCGGAATTGGTTGCTGGCGCAGAATTAGGCGAAATCCTTGAAGCTGCTATTAAGCGTATTCCTGAAGAATACAGAGCAGTTTTTGTCTTGAGAGACGTTGATGGGCTTTCCAATCAAGAAGTCGCGGCTATGCTGGATATTACTGTGCCAGCTGTAAAATCGAGACTGCACAGGGCACGGATGATGCTTCGAAAACGTCTCAAACGAACTTATGAAGAGTTTACAGGAAATACCGCTGCTCCAGAGGAAAGGCTAGCAAGGGACAGGCTCTCTCTCGACCAGGCAGTATAACTATGTAAAACTATTGCAATAAATATTATGACAACCGTATACCTAGCTCTGACGTCTACTGTATAGAAACACGATAAACTAGACAGTAGACGGAAGTTCATGACCTGCTGCGCCATCGCCAAGCTGAAAGGAGATCATAGGGTGTCGATAGAAAGACTGGTTGAGGAGTTTGGCGACGACATCTTCCGTTTCTGTCTTCATATGTTGGGTAATTTCCAAGATGCTGAAGATGCAACTCAAGAAGTTTTTGAAAAAGTGCTGCGTAAGCACCAGACACTTGACGATTCAAGTAAAGCGAAAAGTTGGCTTTTATCAATCGCGCGCAATACTTGCATTGATCGCATGCGCTGGTGGAAACGAACGCACGTTTTTTTGTCTAAACAGAGCGCTGAGGATAGAGTCCAGCCTCAGCTTAGTGAAGACGCCCTTAGTGTGCTTGCCTGCATGCAGCTTTTATCGCAGGGTCAGCGCGAGGTCGTTACACTTAGATATTTCCAAGATTTATCAGTTGAGGAAACTTCCCATGTTCTGGGGATTAGCCCAGGAACAGTTAAATCTCAATTGGCACGGGCGCTGGAGAGCTTACGTGCTAAGTTAGAGGCGGTTTAATTATGAATCAGCGTTTCGAGAGTGCCTGCAATGAACTTAAATCGATCAAACTGCCTGTTCATCTCAAGCACGCTTTAATACAAAACTCGCGTCTAGGTGTTAGTCAGGAGCGGAAACAGGGCTATTTCACTACTCGCAAATTGCTTCAACCCGCTTTTGCCTTAACGGTCCTGGTGCTGGGCTTGGCACTATTGATTAATCCAAATTCTCAGATCTCACAGAATCAGAACACTCCTGCGGAGGACCTGGTTTCTTATCTCTCAGATGATGTTACAGGGCTTTTTGATGACAACGAAGCCTTTGATGAAAGTCTTTTATTATTGGAGGATGTAATATGAAAACAAACTGGATGACGAAGAATGTGTTAAAGCTAATGCCATTAGTTGTATTTTGTGCAACTACACAGCCGACGAATTTGTTTGCGCAGGTATCGCCTCAACAAACGACCGTCCCGGAGCACAAACAAGCGGGAAATGTTGGTAGATTTGGACCGAAGCAGGGTGGATTTCAGGGGAAAATGGGGAATCTAACTGAAGAGCAGCGCAAAAAAATACAAGAATTGCGTAAGAGTGCTGGAATTGAAGAGAAATCAAAGTTACTTCAGGAACAACGTAAAGCCTTGAGAGAAATGCTGACCGATAGAAATGTGGCTGAAGCAACTGTGATCTCACAGGGCGATAAAGTCAACCAACTGCTCGCAGAAGTTAATACAGCTCGCTTGAAAATGATGCTTGCAACCCGCGGTATTTTAACTGACGAGCAACTTAAGAATTTCCATGAAGGAATGGAGCGACTAGGACAAAATCGCAAAGAGAACTTTAAGCATCGTCGAGAAGAATTTAAAAAGCGCTTTACTGCGCAGGGCGCTTCGGGGGATCGTCCGGGAGCTGAGCCGCGAAACTGACTTAATAGTAACGGTAACCTAGCGTGTTATGCGTTGCAGTCTAGCTATCAAAGAATTGTTAGATGTAGAACCTAGGAAGATGCTCTAGATCTCGAGGATTAATGATTGGCCCTAAACGGAGAGGTTTGGGGCCAATTATTTCAAGTAGTTATCTGAGAATGCGTTTATTGGATTAAATTTCTACAATCTTGTCATATCTTTCTTGCATACACGGACAATGTATTTCTTGTATGCAAGAAATTTCAGTGAAAATACTGGATTTGTATTTTTTGTACATGTATAACTCCAGCGTCCGTTGGAGGCTATGCTTGTTTCCAACGAGGTTTAGTTCGCAAGAGGAGTTCCGATGATGGCTAAACTTTCTCAGACGAATACAAATCCAAACTACGCCTTCCGCGAAGTGGCGCAATCTATTCTCGTTGTTGAAGACGATATTCTAGTAAATGAATTAATGGCCGATGTTGTCCGCACCCTCGGCTACCAGCCATTAACGGCTTATGATGCTGATTCTGCACTATCAATACTCGATGCGGCAAGGCATGAGCTCGTGTGCATTATTCTTGATTTTGAAATACCGGGAATGCACGCCGCAAATATTATCCGTTATGTTCGAGAACGCCGCAAAGATTTAAGGCTGATTCTTTCCAGCGGACACGAACAAGATACCATCGAAGCCCAAGTCCCAATGTCGGAAATATCATGCTTTATTCCTAAACCATTTCATTTGAAACGGCTCGAGCAGGATATTTCTAATGTTTTAAATACGGGTGGTGAATCGAAAGCTCGCGAGTGATCTAGCCTTGAGCGGCTTTAGGCAGCTCTTCTTTTTTCTTGACTAGAACCTTATCGACGCGAAAGCCATCCATATCGATGACTTCTAGCACTAAATCCTTGGCTTCAACGACTTCGGTGACGCGCGGGACGTGACCAAGCTCTGACATCACATAGCCACCTACGGTCTGATATCCTACATTGGATTCATCGCCGCGAAGGTCCACTTCGAAATAGTGAAAAAAGTCTTCCAGTGAGGTTGACCCAGGAACCAGAAAAGTCCCGTCAGCGCGTTCAACAATGCCCTCTTCGGTGGCACTATCAGCTACGAGTTCAAGGCCCAGGATTGCCGTTACGGCGTCATGTAATGATACTAAGCCGTCCAATCCACCGTATTCGTCAATGACAATTCCGAAATGCTGATTTGAAGTGCGGAATTGTTTTAGTAAGTGCAAAATTGTTGTTGATCCTGGGATTAAAAGTGCAGGCTTGATTAAACTGCGCCAATCAATGTCGTGACCTTCGACAACTGGTTTCCATAAATCCTTAGCGCAAATGACTCCCTTGAGGTTGTCAATTGATCCTTCAAAAACTGGAAAGTACGTGTGTCGTGTATCTGATACTTTCTGCAAAACTTCTTCAAAGTTATCATCATATTCAATCCACAAAATGTCTGTGCGTGGCGTCATGATTGAGTCAACTCGTCTTTCAGAGAGTTGCTCGATTCTGGATGCAAGCATTTCTTGGTGTTCTTCGAGGAGTGATTCTTCGTCAGACTGTGCTTCTTCACTTGCTTCTGCGATAGCCATTTCAACTGGGGGTTTGACGCCGAAGATTTTAAGGATTTGTGCTGCGCACCAATTTAGAAACCCGAGTAGGGGGCGGGCCAAATTACTGGCAAGCTTAACTACTTTAGAGAAAGTGCGCCCTAATGCTTCAGGGCTATTGAGGGCAAGCCCACGTGGGACGAGCTCTCCAATGATCGCGTAGGGGATTGCAATCAGGATGCTTAAGAAGAGTGCAGCAAAAAAAGAGTAAATGACGCCGGGGAAATAAATCTTAAGCAGCGGCATGATTTTTAAGCCGCAATACATACCTAGAATTAATGTTAGAATTATGCGGATAAATTGCAGGCTCGAGATTTGATTTTCCTGCTCAATTCGGTCCTTTGGATCATCTGAAATATTTTGCTCAAGCGCGACTTCAACCATGCGCACGAATAGGCGCAGAATGAAAAGCGACAGTATGACAACGGAGATTGAAAGCAGATCGTGCATTTAGAAGGTGGCAACGCCAAAGCTATATAATCCTATCGATGAGCATATAAAGTCAAACAGAAGTTTATTATATGAATAAATTCGGTGAGTTATGGAATTCCATGAATAGCCGCTAAGCGCTTTTCTGTTTGCCTCTGAAAGCTGGGATGAAGAGGTACGGGGTTACTTTGGGATGAAGGTACGGGGTTACTTTGTGGGGAGGACGCAGTCAAGGTACGGGGTTACTTTGCTAGAGATAGACAAGCGTTGTCCCGGCGTTGTGATCAAGTAGGCGAAAACTGCTAATGACCCTAGATTTTCTCAAATATTGATGGATTCCCTCACGGACCTTACCTGTTCCAATCCCGTGAATCACTTCAATTTGTGCTACATCTTCATCGAGTATTGCCCGATTAAGGGTTTCTTCGAAGGAGTCAACTGCGTCTCGCACGGTCATTCCATGCAGGTCAATTTTCACAATACGCTTACGTTGAGGGATCGGTCGCTTTTTCATCTGTTTAATTATACCAGTTTGCAAAAAGATTTTGGATCAAACACAGGGTTTTTGCAAACTGGTATATAAGTTATGTCGGAGACACAACCAGCCAATAAATAGCGTTTCCCCCTTTAAAAACAAGCCCATGCAAAGCTTGTGCATGCAGAGGGAATGTTTTTATGACTCAGCTGTGTTTGCTACATCATCAAAATATTTATGGGAAACGCTATAAGCTACTTTTTACAATGCAACTCTTAGAGTTACAGTGTATGAAAATGGAATCCTATGAATAAAAAAATTGCAATTATCGGCGGTATTCGCACACCTTTTGTCAGAGCTGGCGCAGAATTTCGTAATTTAACATTAAAAGACCTTGGGGCTGCAGTGGTGAAAGGCACAATCGAGCGGTTGAATCTCGATCCAGCAAAGATCGACGAGCTCATTATGGGCACTGTTTTACTCGATCCACGAATTCCCAATTGGTCACGTGAAATCCTCTTTGCTGCAGGACTACCCAAGACCGTTTATGCCTACGCAGTTTCAAATAATTGCATTTCGGGATTAGTGGCAATTGCTGCAGGCTTTGATCGTTTGGGTTCGGGGCGAGCGAATTTAATTTTAGCTGGCGGAACCGAATCAATGTCCAATCCAGCAGTTTTATTTTCTCCACAAGCGAGTTCAATTTTTCTAAACCTGGCGCGCACAAAAACCCTTGGTCAGAAACTTAGCCAGGTTTTAAAACTTCGTCCGAAGCACTTTGCTCCACATCCTCCGGGGATTACTGAACCCTCAACCGGATTGACGATGGGACAGCACATGGAGCTTACAGCTCAGAAACTTGCTATTGCTAGACAAATTCAAGATGAAATTGCCTTGCGAAGTCATCAAAATGCCGCACGTGCCTGGGCAGAAGGTATTCATCAGCATCTGACCATGACCGTTCAGGGCGTCACCAGTGACACGATTGTGCGTAAAGATACTTCGCTCGAAAAACTTGCAAAACTTCAGCCAGTTTTTGACCGCAAGGGTTCGGGAACACTGACAGCTGGTAATTCCAGTGCGCTCACGGATGGGGCTTCCTGCGTTGCGCTTGCTAGCGCTGAAGCTGCCTCGAAGCTTAATCAAGACGTCCTAGCCTGGATTAGTGACTATGAATTCAGCGCAATCGATGCTAGCGACGGTTTATTGATGGCTCCAGCAGTTGCCGTGCCGCGATTACTTAGCCGACATAATCTTAAGCTTGAGGATTTTGACTTGATTGAAATTCATGAAGCTTTTGGTGCGCAAGTTGCAGCCAACGTTTGGGCCTGGGAGAACGGCTGGAAAGAGCCAGCTTGTGGCAAGATTGATTGGCAAAAGGTTAACACCCTCGGCGGGTCAATTGCCCTCGGCCATCCATTTGCTGCAACGGGGGGCCGTATTGCGGTTGCACTTGCGCACGAACTCAAGCGTAAAAATCTCAAACGGGGCTTGATTAGCATTTGTGCGGCCGGAGCGATGGCCGGGGCTATGATTTTAGAGAGATGATTCCAATTTTTGTTGATCAATCGGGCGGAGATAAACTGGCGACTTTCGATCTGCCTTTTTATGGATTTGAACGTGATTGGAACGATCTCAAGAGTAATTGCCCGTATACTTATAATATCGCTTTGGATCTTAAAGCTGAAACCCCGTCACTATGTATAGCGCTCAACGACAAAACTTATACAACAGCTTCTGCTAGGGAAAGTAAGTATTGCGAGGATCTCTGGAAGGGTAATGTGCTTGAGCTATTTATTGCTAATCAGGGTAGCCCAGCCTACGAAGAAATTCATCTTGCCCCTGATGGAGCCTGGTGGGCACAAGCATTTAGTGATTATCGCCAACGTGCCGATAACGATCGAAGCCTTACTAACCCTGGTGTAGTAACAGTAGAAATCTGGACACAGGTTATTTTAATGGCAATTCCGCTTCGTGTTTTAAAAACAAATTTTTCAGACTTAGATCGACTCTTAATCAATGTGACGTGCATGAGCGACGGGAAATACTTTTCAGCAGCAAGCTTTCGCTGTGACCCCCCAGACTTTCACCGTCGAGAAAATCTGGAGGCGCCAAAAATTATTAGACTTAGCTAGGCTTAAGTAGCAAAGCTCTGTAATGCTTTAATCCGTTCTTCGATTGGTGGGTGTGTCATAAATAACGCGCCAATTCCTCGGCTACGTCCCCCAGAGATTTTGTAGACGGCCAGAGCATCAGCTTGGGTCGCTGGTAGTGCTCTACGGCCGGAAAGCGAACCGAGAGCTTCAAGGGCGGAGATCATTTTCTCACGTCCAGCGTATTGACCTGCGCCGCGGTCTGCACGAAATTCGCGCTGACGTGAGAAGTAGCAGACAACCATCATTCCTAAAAACCCGAAGAGCAGTGAGAAAACTTCGACAAGGATAAATTGTAACCAGGGAGAATGGCTAGCTTCGCCATCATCGGAATTTCGATTTTGAATCGCTTGACTGACCACGAATGCAAGAATGCGCGCAAAGAACATCACAAAAGCGTTAATCACGCCTTGAATGAGGGCCATGGTTACCATGTCGCCATTTTTAATGTGTGCGATTTCATGTGCCATGACTGCTTCGATTTGGTTGCGATCCATCGTATTGAGTAATCCCTGGGACACGGCCACGAGTGCCCGTGACTGAGAAGGCCCTGTCGCGAAGGCGTTGACTTCGGGGCTGTTATATACGCCGATTTCGGGAAGCTTTGGCAGTCCTGCAGACTGCGTTAAGCGGCGGATCATCTGCACGAGTTCGGAATATTGCCCAGGCTGATCGGGGTTAATAATCTTTACCCCATACATCATCTTGGCACTGAACTTGGAGAGTTGGAGCGAGATAAATGATCCAACCATGCCGTAGATTAAGCAAAAAACTGCTAGTGACTGGTAGTCAATACCACTACGTGTCATCCATGGCTTAGCGCCAACTAATTCAAGAATAAGTTGGATAGTCAAGATGATCGCCAAGTTTGTTACTAAGAAAAATCCAATTCGCTTAAACATAATTAATACTAAAATTCCCCAATAGAATACTCGTGATACTGAATAATTGAAATACTAATAATCATTTAACGCACGGAGGGCAAATTTTTGATTATTTTTTCTAGGCGCAGGGACAATGCTGATGAATTATTCAATTATTAGGCATCTGACATAGAGTGATGGATATATTTTTATAGGTTTTATCTATTAGGTGTTGCATGAAAAAAATCTGCTTACTTGCTCCGATCCTTGCACTGTTATTTTGTTTGGTATTCTGCATTGAAGAAATTCAAGCACAGCAGAGTTGCTTGAAGGGCACATTGCCCGGTGAATTTGAAGTTGATCACCTCGGTCAAGCCCACTACGACATTCCGATCGTTGTCCCGCCAGCAACAAATGGTATGCAGCCGCAATTGTCCTTTCATTATTCAAGTATGGGCGGTGCAAGCCATCTTGGTATGGGTTGGCAATTATCGGGACTGTCAGCAATTACACGCTGCAATGCGAACCGCCATCAAGATGGATACATTGGTTCAGTTCATTTTGATGTTCAAGATCGTTTTTGTCTCGACGGACAAAAACTACAATTGATGACTGGCATTTATGGGCTTCAAGGGTCAACTTACCGAACATCTGTTGATTCACAATCGTTAATCGTGGCCTACGATTTAGGTCAAGGTAATACTGGTCCAGAGCATTTCATGGTCTATACCAAAGATGGTTTAGTATACGAATACGGTGGAAATGCGATCGCGTCAAATGGAAGGATTCTCACGAATGGACTGAGCCCGGCCGAAGTGCGCGTCTGGGCACTTAGTCGAGTATATGACAGGTCTGGAAACTTCATGAAATTTACGTATGGCGTTTCTGATGGAGATTATTTTCCAGCCTCGATCGAATATTCTGGTATCTGCGCAGTGCAAAGAAATTCTTCAGGATTACCCATAAACTGCATCGAAGAGCGACAGCCCTACAATCTCATAAGATTCCAACATGCATTAGGTCAGTCCGAAAGTCTTTGGGTTGGAGGTTCGTACATAAGAGTTAAGCAGCTACTTTCTAAGGTGTCGATTTTTGCACACGGTTCAGCGGTAGGGTCGTATAATTTATCTTATCAGTCTAGTCCGGGAATACAAACGGAACGCCCCAGACTCGACGCGATTAAACGCTGCGACCAGTCTGGAGTGTGTTTAAGTCCAACTCGGTTTATCTGGACCGATCCAGCTACGGGGTCACAATCATACGATGCACGAAACGCCGGAGTCTGGGGGACTGGATTTGGAGGTAAGACAACAGTTACAAAAGATACTTTAGTGGGAGACTGGTCTCCGGATATAGGATCAGCTTTAGGCACAATAGCATTGATTCAAGGTGCGACTCCGATCCCGATTGCTCTACCCGGCTTCCGATCCAACGGCTTTTCTATTTCTGCCAGCGTTGGTATTGGTCCGGTTTCTGTCAACTTTGCGTATAATCGATCTAAAGTGCTGCAAGACTTTCTCGCTGACTTTAATGGTGACGGCAAAACTGACGCATTTCAAATTCATCCGACAGGTGGTGGAAGTGAAGTCTATGTATGGCTTTCAGATGGCACCCAGTTCGTTTCTCAAGGGATGTGGGGAATTGTTGACTCAATTGAAGATTTCCGACTGGGTGATTTTGATGGTGATGGCAAAACGGATATCATTAATTTTCTATACAGCAGCAATTCGACTCAGATCTTATATTCAACCGGAAGCGGATTTAATACAGTATTTTCTTCTATCGCTGCGGGTAGTGCCGAAGATGTAATTATTGCTGACGTAAACGGGGATGCTCGTTCAGACGTTATTGAATTCGAGAAGAAAAAAGAGTTTGGTAACTACAATCCAAATAAAACTAAGCCAAAAGTGTGGTTATCTAAAGATGTCGGTTTTAACACGACTGTAATCGATTTTTCATCAGCGTACAATTTCCCCAGAGTAGATCAGATACATCTCGGGGATATCAATGGAGATGGTTTATCCGACGTTGTTACTGCCGATCCCGGCAATGCGTTTAATACTCCAGAGATTAAGGTCTACCTCTCTAATGGCGCTCAATTCAGCGAAATCCAGACGATTTACCCAGGTTTACATAATTCCGATCTGAATAAAAAAACCGTTACAACATTAGCTGATGTAAACGGAGATCGGCTTGCAGATTTATTAATATTCGATCCCGATATGGATACTTTAGGTAATATTCATAATTCCCCATTAGATGTATTTTTGTCTACAGGAAGTATTGCCAATGCCCCATATGCCACAACGCTGGTGCGAGATTCTTCGTTCGATGTTTCGGATACGGGGTTCTTTTATCGCACGAACGTATTCACAAGGCCTGATTTCATCGGGCAGATTGCTGATATCAATGGTGACGGCAAATCTGATTTAGTTCGGTTTGTGCAAAATGCTACCAATGATGTGGAGGTCCAACTATCTAGCGCTAACGGATTTCTACCGCCAATTGTTTGGGCCAATGGGGTTGCTGGGCACGATGAGATCTTAATTGGAGATCCTGACGGTGATGGTAGATCGGATATCATTAGTTTTCATCAAGATACTAATAACTCTGCAGAAGTATGGTTGTCAGATATGTTCCTATTCCCTGACCGTATCGCCTCAATTTTTGACGGCCATGGAAAGCGCATCGACATTAGCTACAAGCCGATCTCAGATGATTCAATTTATACAGGTGATACGCCGCTTACGTCATTCGATGTGTTAACTAGACATCAACGTGGAGCTTTTTATGTAGTCGAGTCAATTGGCCGCTCTAATGGCAATGATGGAATGTATAGTGAGACACATGCATATCGTGGTTCCAAGGCACATTTGAGCTATGGCTTACTTGGATTCGAAGAAATCACCACAAGCGACCCGCAGCGCCAGTTTAGCCGAATTGCGAAATATAATCAGCTTTATCCGCTGACAGGAACTACTGCCTCTGAAACTTTAAGAACTGCTAATTTAGTCAATGTGCTACAGGACGTTCATACTTGGAAAACCCAATCGAATACTCTTAACCCGCAAGTTAAAAGAGTCTATCTCGAGAAAACTGTGCGTAACGAGCGCGAGCTTAATAGCGCCACTATCAGTAACGTCACGACTTTAAATTCCTATGATGCTTACAATAATATCTTGTCGATCAAAAGAACTACGCCAACTGCGTATGGAGAAACGAATACGTATACGTATTTACCAGCAGATGAGTTGTCATGGACAATTGGCTTGCATAGTAGCGAAGTTCGTAGTGCTTCCGTCGCAAATGGTAGTTCGCAATCGTATTCAATCTTTAACACCTTTGATACGCAGCGGCGCCGGCTATTAAGTTCTACTACGACTTGGATGCAAAACTTAAATTCCATGACCTTAAGGATAGATTATACCTACGATTCTCGAGGAAATATTCTGACTGAAAAAATCTCTGGCACGAACATCTCAACACGTCAGATGGATACGATTTATGACGCTTTTGGGCAATTCCCTACTCAGAGTATGAACGCTCTAGGTCATATCGAGCGCTACTATTTCAATAGTAAATTCGGAGTGCTCGACAGCACTATCGATGTAAATAATCAGATGACGGATAATTATTACGATACGTTTAGTCGATACATTGGGACGCTAAGACCAGACGGAACCATTACGTCTATTGACTATTGTTATACGCCGACATTGGCTGAAATCCCTCCATTATATAGTCATTCGATCGTTATCAGAGAAACCGGGAAACCAGAAAGACGAATGCACTTTGACAATCTGGGACGAAGTCTTAGAAGTGTGAAAATCGGCTTTGATGGAACTCCAATCTTTGTTGATAATAAATTTGATGGATTGATGAGACTAATATCGACAACTGTGCCGTATTTTCAAGGACAAAACACTAACGTTCCCGCAAAGATTTATCAGTATGATCCAATCGACCGCCCAGCAAAAATTACCTATCCAACTGGAGCGATCTCGCAATTTACTTATCAAGCTCCAGCGGTGGTTATTGCTAATCCGGTTGTGGGCGCGACAACTTATGGGCGGACTGTCCGGGAATTGAGAACAGGAAATCGGGAAAGTATCTCCAGCTATAACGATTTAGGCCAGTTAATTCAAACACATGACGTCAGCAGTTCCAATGGAACAATGCTACAAATGCAGAGTTATTCTTATGATACTTATGGAAATTTATTCAAAACAGTAGACGCCAATGGAAATATCACTACTGCAACTAATGATAACTTAGGATATCAACTTTCGTTAAATGACCCTGACCGAGGATTAAATTCTTATAACTATGATGCGCTCGGCCAAGTCATGTCGAGCAAAGACGCCCGAGGCTTAATTACGATGTATCAGTATGACCTACTAGGCCGGTTAAAGATTCGTTCAGACGCATCAGGAGTCAGCCAGTGGACATATGATTTGGCAAAGAAGGGAACTCTTTCTAGATTACAAGGTAGCAATGGATACATAGCACAGTATTCATATGACACGCTTACCCGACCTTCTGCTGTCTTAGAAACTATTCAAGGTAGTAATTACACTACAAGTTTTGCTTATGATTCATCAGGACGTATGTCCGAGATCACATACCCAGGTGCACCGTTAATGAAGGTTGCCTATGGATATAATACTTTTGGATATCTTGCACGTGTTTATAACCCAGCGAATAACGGCAATTACTGGCAATTAGTCAAAGCCAATGAGCGCTTGCAGTCCGGTCATTTCATTCTAGGGAATAACGTAGAAGAAAAGCGAACATACCACCGGTCGTCAGGTCAAGTTGCAGGTATTAATACGAATAAAGTTGGCAGCACAAACTTTTATCAGCAACTTGTTTACTATTATGACAATCTAAGCCGTCTTAGCGCCGAGTACGATATTAAAAATGGCTATATCCTGTCGCATCAGTATGATGCGATCGACCGCATTACGCATTCAACGTCGTGTAACTTCTTATATGTCTGCAGCGCTCCAAAAACATATAGCTATGATAAAATTGGCAATATCCTCTCAAAGTCAGACCTAGGAAATTATTTATACGCTCCTGGCGCTAAGCCACACGCAGTAAAATCAATTACGCCATACTCTGGCCCGCAAATTAACTTCCAATATGATTTGGCCGGCAACACCTTATCTGGAAATGGTAAAAATTATGCTTGGGATCCACAGGGAATGCCCTCAAGAATTAGTGATGGTGTTAACGACATATTAATATCTTATAATCCGGACTTGAAGAAAATTGCTGTGCAAGACGGATTAAACACTTTCCGAACCCATTATGTCGGGAAGATTTATGAGTCAACCGTGAATAGTTTGGGCAGTTTTCAGAAGCGCTTTGTTTACGTAGGCGATGCGATTGTCGCTACAAGATTTGACACGTTTGTTGGGATAACACCACAAGTCACGCTACTTTATCATAATACGGACCGCTTGGGCTCAATAACCGCAGTGACAAATAGTTCGGGCAATCTTGTAAGTGGACACAAGTTTGATCCGTTTGGGCAGGCAGTAAGTAGTGGCATTTCCTCAAATCAGCGTGGATTTACCGGACATGAGTATTATCAAAATCTCAAATTGATTGACATGAATGCCCGGGTTTATGACCCAATTACTGCGCGGTTTGCTTCGGCAGACACGCTCGTGCCGGATGTAACTAATTCGCAGAGCTTTAATCGCTATAGTTATGTCAACAATAGTCCAACAATGTTTACAGATCCAAGTGGTCATGCGCAAATACCGCCTGACCCGATTGCCTTTAGTGGAACTAGTGCGGTCGTAGATATCTCTGCCAATATTTCAGCGGTTAATACATTCAGAGGAGTCGACGGAATGGGATTTATATCGGTAGTGAATTCTGCGAATGCGGCGATGAGATTGAATCAAGACATGCAACCACTGCAAACCTTTAAACCGATCCAAGGCACGCTTGTTGCGGAACGGGATGCGACAAATGTAAGTATGATCAGAAACTTTCGCAACGGTTCTGATCCTCTAATGATTGCGAAAACGGAACTGGAAATGCAGCAAATGTTTGAAGATCGGAAAATTGTTTTAAATGCCGCATTCTGGTTTTTTCCCGAAGTCAAAGCCGTAAGTATGATTGATAAGTCCTTTACGGCTATTAATTTACTGTCAACAATAAATAAAGAAGATCCAACCTCAAGCGATTTAGTCGACGTAGGTAGTTCGACGAAAGATCTTGTTACGCCGTATAAGCCAACTGACTACTCGTTAACTAGGAAAGCTTTATCTGGCGTTAAGTCAATAGTGATCGATTATGGCATAAGTCAGGCACTAGAATTGTTTAAGACTCCAAAGTCTGCGGCTTATAATTCTAAATCAAATATGCTGGTTGCTGAGCCCGATGCCACGTATGTCAAGCCACCTGTGATCTTTTCACTGCCTATGAGATAAATTTCACTCGTTTCACCCAAGGCACAATTTCGAAATCTAGATCGTAAGTTGCAACTTGGGTGATTTGATTGACTTCCATGCAAGCGATATGAATAGCATCTCGAGTGGTTAGTTTTGGATAATCTTCAAGAAGCCTTCTAGCACGTAATAGTTCTTCATTTCCAATTGGGAGAATCGCCAGATCTAAGATTTGAATACTATCAAAGCAGTTAAATGCAACTTCACGCTTGTTGATTGCAATATAACGATGCAAAATCTCCTGTAAAACTTCACTATTTATGCAATATTTTTCTCGACTCGTTGGTCGTAGGAGCCCCTCCAGGAATTTTTGGCAGGGTTTCTGCTCGGGGCTTGGTTTCCCGGCAGCATACATGAAGATATTTGCATCAATAAAAATCATTTATAGCGCCGTTTAAATGATTCCTTGATCATTGTATCTACGTCAGACACTGGAGCATTTTGGGAAAATAACTTCATTAGTGCAGTTTTTTTATTGTCGGTCGTGCACTCTCCGATAGAACTTAGCGCTTTGTCTCTTAAATGTCTGCGTGCCCACTCAGCTAGTGAAATTCCTTCACGTTTCGCCGCAGATTTGAGGAGATGCTCATCTCCTGGTGCAATCGGGATTTGCAATCTTTTAATCATACTCATATGTATGAGTATAGCTGATATTTCTATAAACTGGAAATTTAATTTTTTATCCATAGTTACGATAGATTATCCCAGCGCTTTTTAGTGAAAGTTGATAACTCAATATATAATCTCTCAATCAATCCGCGCCTTGATGCTCTATCCTGAAAATAAATCGAAATGGCCTGGACAAATAAATCTCGCACTTGCAAATAGCTGATAGTCAGCACACTGCCTTGTAGTTCCAAATACTGCGCCATTAAAATCTCTAAACCCTCCAGGCGCAATGTCATCCCCCCATAAGCCTCACTCCAATATAAACCAAGCCGTTCATCACGCTTACGAAACCACTCTTCGACAAGTGCAGCGCGAGCTGACGAGTAATTCTCCTTGAAATATCCGCGAACTGAATCAGGCAAACGCTCGTTATTAGATGAAAATATTACCTCCTGCCCACGGTCAGAAAGCTCAATCGTTAGAATTACTTGATCATTGTCGACAATTTCACAGCAAATATTTTTTTGGATACACGCCTCCCGTCCGTAGAAAAATAGACTACGGCCAGGTTTAGAAAAAAGCAGCACAAAGTCGGCTAAGTTGTTAACTTGACTCAGGATGCTGCGAATTTCTAGTTCATGCTCAGGAGTTGGAATCGACTTCCAACTCAGATGTCGATAAAACATTCGCTTTAAACCTTGTAGACTCGTCAAAATTGTCAAATGGTAACAATAGAATTATCGTCCGTTTGGGAGTGAGTTGTGACTGGGACGCTAAAAAAAATTAAATCGGCATGAATTTAAGGATTCTTAAATACCTCTGGAATGTAGCCGTTGCTGCGACAGTTACATACTGCGCCTATCATGTTTTTATCACTAACAAGAATCGATTAATTTCTCCGTTTGGTAAAAATTTGGCTTTAGTTCTCGAAGCACGACAAACAAGCATGGCAGTGTGCCCAGGATCCAATCGGCAAATGCATCCCGAGTTGCGCGTGGCAGTCAGAGCAGCGGCAGCCAAATATGATCTAGATCAGACCTTATTACTTGCCGTTGTCGCAACCGAGTCAGCTTGTAAAACTGACGCAGTTTCCCCAAAAGGAGCTCGCGGAGCAATGCAAGTCATGCCTGCAACCGGGGCAGAAGTTGGGACCGACGAGCTTGAGCGCACGTATGACAACGTTTTTGCAGGCGCAAGCTATTTACGTAAGATGCTTGACCAATTCGGAGATGAGAAATTAGCGCTAGCTGCCTATAATTGCGGCCCTGCTTGCGTGCGGCGTGCCAAGGGCATTCCGAAAAATAAAGAAACATCCGAGTATGTGAGAAAAGTCACAAAACTAAAAAAAGAAATTATTTAGGGAAACTCTGGGGCGTTTCACTTTTTTTGTTTTTCTCCGCACAACAACCCCCACAAGATTTTTCCCCTTTGCTGCGACGCAGACGTTGAAAAAGCCCAAATGCAGCAAGTATCACTACAACAATAATTACCAGTGATTCGAGTTCATCATGCATAAATTTCAAAGCCCCAGGCTGTATGCTACGTTATAGGTTAACATCGAGGCAAGATAAGCAAGTAGTGTTAAATATCCAAACATAATGATCGGCCATTTATATGACCGAGTTTCTCGGTAACAGACCGACAAAGTCGACATACACTGACAAGCAAAGACAAAAAAGACCAGTAGTGACAAAGCTGTTGCAATTGAAAAATCTCCTTGTAGGTGCCGCTCTTTGAGTAATTGCAAGAGTGAGTGCGAATTTTCGCCCTCTGTGGAGACGTTATACATCGTGGCTAGGCTACTCACAAAAACTTCACGCGCAGCAAAAGCAGCAATCAGGCCAACGCCAATCTCCCAATTAAAACCCAGCGGCTTAAGCGCTGGCTCGAGGATATGCCCAAGCTGCCCGGCAAAACTACTTCGCGCACGAATATCGGCTTGGGGTTCGTCATAATGCGGATAGGTGGTAAGAAACCAAAGAATAATTGAACAAAGAAAAATAATCGTCCCGGCGTTCTTGAGAAAACCTAAAACTTGATCCCAGACTTGTCGTAGCGTTGTTCTAAGGGACGGCGCACGCAGTGGGGGAAGTTCTAAGACAAACACCGTTGGGTTATGGTGTAAAAAACCACGGCGCATAATTAATGCTACAAATAAGGCGCCAATAATGCCTAAAAAATAAAGACCAAAGAAGGTTATACTTTGTAGCGAGAAAACGCCTAAAACTGTGGTTGCGGGGATTACCGCGGCAATGATCAAAGTATAGACTGGCAGTCTCGCACTGCAACTCATTAGTGGGATAACCATGATTGTTGTCAGGCGGTCGGCCCATGAGGGAATAGAACGAGTTGAAAGAATTCCTGGTATTGCGCAGCCAAAAGAATTTAGCAGTGGCACAAATCCACGACCCTGCAGGCCAAAGGGTCGCATGATGCGGTCCATTAAGACTGCTGCGCGTGCCAGGTAGCCACTATCTTCCAAAAATCCCAAGAATAAAAATAGCAAAGCAATCTGCGGAACAAAGACAACTACGCTGCCTACTCCTGCGAGAATGCCATCGACAAGCAGGCTTTGGATTTGTCCAGGAGGGATAATTTGTATCAGTGCGCCACTAATTTTTGTAATTAAGCTATCGAGCAATTCAGTTGGCACGCTCGACCAGGAAAATATTGCTTGAAACATGCAAAACATCATGATTGCAAACGTAGCAAGTCCAGTGTACTTGCCGGAAATAAAATTATCAATTTTAGCGCGCCATGAAAATTGTTTTAATTCGGGTAGGCGCTGCACGTCGCGGGCAACACTATGCGCCCATTGATAGCGTCCTGAAGCTTCGTAAGAAAACGGATCGATTCCACTTGTAATTAATCGCGCGCGCGCCTGATTAATCAATTCACGCTCGCTTGCGCTTGCGGGCACGATCGACTGAGATAAGTAGGCGCCTGCTAAAACATAAGGAGAGGGGGAATTGGCCACACTCTCTAGGTCTGTTCTGATATGTTCTAACTCTTCACGAACCTGTTCTGATGCTTTATTCCAAGAGAGTAGATGCGGCGCGTCTTTTTGCTCGAGAGCGAGTAGATCTTCAATTTTTTTCTGCAGCTCATCAAGTCCAGATTTGGTGCGAGCTGAAATTGAGACAACAGGCAGATTTGTTTTTTTCTCTAGTAAATCGCGATAAATTGTAATACCCGCTGACTCAACCTCATCCATCATATTCAAGCAAAGAATGGTCGGAGTGTTTTGGTCGAGTAATTGTGAAATCAAATAGAGGTTACGCTCGAGGTTAATTGCATCGGCGATAATTAAAATTAAATCCGGGGTTCGAGTGTGGGTATCTAAGCCTAGTATGATATTTGAGGTGATTTGCTCGTCAAAGGAACTGCCGCCAATGCCGTAAATGCCTGGTAAGTCCGAGAGGATGATTTTTTTTCCTGAAGGGAGCTGCAGAGCTCCTTCTTTTTTCTCTACGGTGACGCCAGGGTAATTTGCGACTTTATAGTTAGAACCAGTCAGCGCATTAAATAAGGTCGTTTTGCCAGAATTTGGTGTACCGACAAGTGCGATAAAAGGTGTGCGCACAGTTAGTTGAGCTAGTCTTGATCGTTAACACGAATATGGCTTGCTTCAGATTTGCGAAGTGACCAGAGCGTATTAGCTACAGAAACAGTGATTGGGCATCCTAGTGGAGCAATTGAATGGACCGAAACTTCGCGACCATTGGTTAGTCCAAGTGAAAGGAGTTTGCGTTTGAGTTCTGCACATTCACATTGAACCGAGGAAACCACGCACGATTCACCGGCTTTCAGTTCAGACAGACAGCGCTCTTTTCCTTTTTCACAGAACATAAGTATCCAAAAGATATGTTAGTCGATTATGTAACTATTTAACTATATAGAGCATACATGATCTTGCTTGGTATATCAAGCAAGTAGTGTAACTATCTCAATTTTATTGAGATTTTATTGTTCGCAAAAAAGCAAGGCCCTTAATGCTTCGATTATCATTCAATATTACATAACAAATCAAAACCATGACTTAAAATACGAAAAGGCAGGCTTTTCGTGGGTAGATTGCTGTAATGAGTCAAAAAGGTGTAGTAGGAGCGACAAAAGTTTGAGTAAGAGGTTTATCGCAATGTTTCATTTCATCAAAAAATTAACCTTAATAATGTTTGCAATGCTGACCTTTCCGTTGTCTAGCTTTGCGCTTGATTACGTTTTCCAGTGGGCACCAGCTCCTGGTAGCTATAACCCGACAGCGGGTGAGGCAAAACTTTTCAAGGCCCGCTACAGTGAAGATACCAAAGAGTTCTATTGGTATGTCAATTTCGGACCAGCCCCAGCAACTGGTAAACTACCCAATGGTTATCACTTTGTAGTTAATGACGGCCCAAATCCAAAACCTTTTGCAGGCACTTTGGCAGCAATTTATTTTGATGCTGTTGATTTGAACAATCCAAAAGTAACAGTTTATGGATACAATGGAACTGCCTCAGAAAGTTCATACCGTGATGGATCAAGCCAAGCTGGCACGCAAATTCCTGACCGTATAGCATCGTCGATTTTGGATTCAAGCTGGGTCAAGGAAATTTCCGTTACAAATGAAGTCGATGGAACACGAACATTTGTATTAAAAATTGATACAACCCAAATCAATGCACACACACCACTATATCCAGACCCTGACGGGGATGCATGGGAAGGTATAACTTTTGCTAAGAAAATCGGAATGTGGTTTCACCCGCGCCACGGCTTAAGTACAGCATATGATAATGGATATCTTACAACATGGGGCTATCAAACTGGTGGATGGTATGACACTGATAATCAAACAGCCAATGTCATTCCGTATTGCAGCGTAGAACATGAGTCTACTGTGTTGCATGTGGGAGACACCTTCTTAAGTGAATTTAAGGCGGCTGATCCTGATGGCGATAAGCTCAAAGTAACTTATGCTGGACTTCCTCCTGGAGCGACAACATCAATTCCGAACAATTCAATTGAAAAATCTCCATTGGCGGGAACTATCTCCTGGACTCCTGGACTTGGAGATATCGGTAGCATGTATGAGATTTTGCTATCATTCATGGAAGTAGGCGGAAGCTATTTAGAAACGGCTACATGTAGAATGAAAGTTTCTGTTGAAAATCGTGCACCACGCTGCTCAAGCGGTACAAGTGGCGGTTATGCTGGCGCTTGCACAGGTTACGACACAATTATTAATCTTGATGGCAGTGCTTCGGTTGACCCGGACGGTGGTAGTTTAACCTATCGTTGGGAGACAGACTGCGCAAGCTCAACATTAGCCAATGCGCAATCTGTAAATCCGACATTGACTTTAACCTTACCTGGTAAGGGTATCGATCAAGAATGTAGCGTTAGATTGCTAGTCTCTGATGGCGTCGAGGAAACCGACTGTGGATCGGAAGTAAATGTCCCAGCCTGTCCGGTCGATTGCTTTGGCGTGCCGTTTGGTGACAGTAAGCGCGATCGCTGCGGCGTTTGCGATGGAGATGGTAAGTCTTGCTTAGGCTGCGAAACTCTAGATATTTCCCAAACCCTTTTAGGTGCTGACGGTAACGCTTCAAATGCAAACCGCCAAGTGCGTAACGCCGCCAAGCGCTACGTTCAAGCCGCAACTAAAAGGTATAAGCGTGGAAGTAAGCTAAATAGTGCCAAGAAAAAAGCCGATCAAACTTCCAAGGCTGCAACTTCAGACTACTCATTATTCTGGACGACAAACTGGATTGATATTTCAGCGACATTTATGTTCTGCTCAAATTCACAGTTCTGCGTGTCTGTATCTGAAACAGCAAATAAAGAATTGCTGCGTGTCTTAGCAAAAAAGCAACTTGACCGTGTTAATGCTTTGATGAAAAGTATCAAGAGTATACAAGGTGGTAGACTTTCGAAGACCGATCAAAAGATCATTAAAAACGCGCAAAAGCTTTATAATGATACGCTCAAGGACATTAACCAAATTCCTGATGAGCAAAGTGCTTGCCCGTAAGTAAGTAGGGTAAAGCTAAACCTCAAAAGCCGTTACAGCAAAAACTGTAGCGGCTTTTTTTATTTACACGCAGTTGTTTTACTTCTTGTGTTTCTTTTGCGGAGCTTTAAGCGCAGCTAGACAGGCTTGGGCAATTACTGGGGCAATTTCTGAAGGTTTAGTTTTGGTAAAACCTTCAAGCCAGTCCCGCACATAACTTAGTGGTATGCCAAAGAGAATGTTCCAGACAATTTCAGCTTCATAGTGAGCCATATCGCCGCGCTTCATTGCACCGCGAATCAGTCTGGCAAGCTTGCGCCCGAGACTATCAAAACCAACAGTGGTTGGGGTTGAAATCTTTTGCGATAAAAATTCTGAATGCCTCGAGAGCCAAAGGTATCGTGAAAGTAGTTCCTGGTCTTCTGCGAATTTTAGGAATGCAATAATCACCTTAGGTAGGGCTTCTTCGAAGTTTTCTCCTTCGCTAAAAGAATTATCAAGCGCTAGTCTAAATTGCTGAATTCCAGCCTTATAGAGGCAAGATGCAATTTCTTCTTTATTAAGGAAGTGGTGATAAATAGAACCGACACTGCAGCGGGAAGTCTTAGAGATATCAGGTACATTGGTGTTGAAATATCCTTGCCCAACGAAGAGTTTTAAAGATGCATCAAGGATTCGCTCGCGCGGGCCTTGATCGTCTGGCTGGGGGATTTCGGTTGTGCTCATGAATAGTTGATTTAGTAATCGTCGTCCTTGCCGCCGCTAGGATCAACTCCACCGTTGAGATCTTTACGCAAAATCTGGCTAGGTTTGAATTTCACATTGTTGCGCGGAGCAAGCACAATGCGGTCTCCAGTTTGAGGGTTTCTACCTGGGCGCGCCTTCTTTTTCTTGACTTCAAATACACCGAAGCCAGAAATCATGACCTTATCGTCACGCGCCAAACCTTCTTTAATGGTTTCGATTAAATCTTCAACAAGTTGAGTAGCCTTCTGCTTATCGAAAGGAAGGTTGTCATACACAGAGTCGATTAAATCAGCTTTAGTAAGACAGCCCTTATCTTTTTGTTCCATACGGCCTTCATCCTCTTTAAAAATGAGCACTTAACGGATAGCTCAAAATACCCTAGGTGACAACTATAAGTAAACTCATAACTGTATGAAATTTAAGCTTTATTTTCCTAAACAACCCTTAATGAAACATGCCAGTACTAGGCTACAGGTGCCGATTCAAGCGTATTTGCGCCTGAATTAAGCTGTCCGCGGGCCCAGTTTTTTACCTCTTCACTAATGCGCATGGAGCAGAATTTAGGTCCGCACATTGCACAGAAATGGGCCGTTTTAAAGTAAGGGTCGGGAAGAGTCTCGTCATGTCTGGAGCGTGCCATCTCAGGGTCAAGTGAGAGTTCAAACTGCTTTTCCCAGTCAAAGCCATAACGGGCAGTTGAGAGCGCGTCATCACGGTCACGAGCTCCTGGACGCTTGCGTGCGATGTCAGCCGCATGCGCAGCGATTTTGTAGGCAATGATGCCAGCGCGCACATCTTCAGCATTTGGTAAGGTGAGGTGCTCAGCCGGCGTTACATAACAAAGCATTGCTGCGCCATGCCAGCCAGCTACAGCTGCGCCAATTGCCGAAGTGATATGATCGTAGCCCGGGGCGATATCAGTGACAAGTGGACCGAGCACGTAAAATGGTGCGCCATGGCACCACTCGATTTGTTTCTCAACGTTCATTTGGATTTGATCGAGCGGCACGTGTCCCGGGCCTTCGACCATCACCTGTACGTCTTTTTCCCAGGCCCGCAGTGTTAAGTCTCCTAAAACTTTTAGTTCAGCAAATTGCGCGGCATCGGAAGCATCAGCTAGGCAACCGGGACGTAAACTGTCACCCAGAGAAATACTAACGTCGTAGCGCCGTAAAATTTCGAGCACATCGTCGTAAAATTCAAAAAGCGGGTTTTGGCGACGATGGTGCATCATCCACTGGGCAATTAAGCTTCCGCCGCGGCTGACGATCCCGGTAATGCGATTGGCGACAAGTGGCAAGTGTTCGAGCAAAATACCACAGTGTAGCGTCATGTAGTCTACGCCTTGCTCAGCCTGGCGTTCGATTACGGCCAATAAATCATCGATTGATAAATCAAGCGGGTCTTTTACGCCTTCAATTGCTTCATAGATTGGCACGGTGCCGATTGGCACTGTTGAATTGCGCAGTATCGCTTCGCGAATGGGGATAATGTTTTTCCCGGTTGATAAGTCCATCACCGTATCTGCGCCGTGATGAATTGCAAGTTTTAATTTATTCACTTCCTCATCTAGTCCTGAGGAAACAGGCGAGTTACCGATATTGGCATTGATCTTACAGGTTGAATTAATACCAATCGCCATTGGTTCAAGTTCGAGATGTTTAATGTTTGCGGGGATGATTAAGCGGCCGCTTGCGATTTCAGCACGAATAAATTCGCTGCTGACTTTTTCGCGTAGAGCAACGTGTTCCATTTCTGGCGTAATTACTCCGGCGCGGGCGTACTTAAGTTGCGTCGGTGTGGGGTCGGATTTACGTACGGCAACCCAGTCTTTGCGTAATTCTTTGACGCCATATTCATTTGCGCTAGTGCCAAACTGCATACTGATCTCCCTTCGAACTTCAAATAAATTTTAGCTAACCTAGCACATAAACTGCTTGTTTTGAAAATACGTAACAATGATGACAAATACATCTGCTATCTGTATATCAGTTAGCCTAAGGTAATTGTAATGTTTAAGGACTATCTAAAAAAATACTCTGAATTGGTTGTTTTCCCGCACACAGTCTTTGCTTTGCCTTTTGCCTTGGCCGCATTTTTCCTTTCATTACGTGGGGACTCGGCCGCTGCGCCAATCCCACTCTCTGTCGTCAAGTTAGTATTAATTATTGTGGCTGTGATTGCCGCGCGCACTGCCGCGATGGCTTTTAATCGTCTGGTTGATGCTGACTACGATGCAAAAAACCCGCGAACTGCTGAACGACAACTCCCGCGAGGAGAGCTCAGTCAGAGACAAGTCGTAACACTTGTCGCCGGGGCTGTAGTTGTTTTCCTACTAGCTGCTTGGGCACTTGGGCGACATTGCCTAGTGCTCGCGCCAGTTGTTTTACTTGTGCTTTTTGCCTACAGCTATGCCAAACGCTACACCTCATACGCGCATTTGGTTTTAGGCCTTGCCTTAGCGCTGGCCCCAGGCGGGGCTTGGTGGGTAATGCGTCCTGAAGTTAATGGCACGCCCTTACTGTTAATGTTTAGTGTATTATTTTGGGTTGCAGGCTTTGATATTATTTATTCTTGTCAGGACAAAGAATTTGATGCCTCACAGGGGCTACACTCACTTCCGGTCAAGCTTGGTGTTGAGCAAGCATTAAAACTAGCAGCGGTCTTACATTGTATTTGCCTGATGGCGCTTTTTCTAGTCGGGGCCTGGATGGAGTTTGGACGTCTTTATTTTGCCGGGGTTGCCTGTTTAGGATTGATTTTAATCTCCCAACATCTTTTAATTTCTTCAACCGACTTAAGCCGGGCCAATCGAGCATTTTTTACCTTTAATGGCTTTGTTAGTGTGGGGTATCTGTTACTGATTCTTGCCAGTCTGTATCTTTAATTTCTTAGGCTTGAACTTAGGCTTTCCCTTAACCTTAACCTTTCCCTTAACCTTATCCTTTGCCTTCCCCTTATTAAATTAGCTGTGGACTCTATTCAGGACGGGACAGATGAGGGTAAGGGTAGGTTCAAGGATAAGGGGAAGGATAAGGATAAGTTCAAGCCTAAGTTAATAGATTATATAGCGCTTCGATCACGTCGTCTTTAAGATCAAGACTGTCAGCATTAACATAGCGACTGATGTATTCACGCAGCGCTTTTTCCGTATTGCAGCTCGATCCGCGTTCGGTATTCCAACGCATGAGCTCCGGCAAAGCTTGGTCGAGATTATTTAAGCCATACTCCATCGAATTTCGCAGGATATCAGTTAATTCATCTTTGACGTATTCCGGCAGCTTTTTTCGTATCGCATTTACGCCCAACGGAATTGGAAGCTTTGTCGCTTGATGCCACCACGTCCCCAAATTTAAGACTTCATGCAGCCCATGCTCTTGATAGGAAAATTGCCCTTCATGAATCAGCAGTGCTGCATCAACCCGCTTACTTTCAAGTGCCTCGTAGACACCAGTAAATGGCACAATCGGCACAGTGATTGTTTGAAAACGATAAATCCCGTGAATGTGTAAAGCCTTATTTAAAATTAAAGCCGCGGTTGTGTGCTCGCCAGGTACAGCAATCTTAGCATCTTGAAGTTCAGTAATTTGTAAGGGTTTTAACGCAACTAAGGCGGGTCCGTAATTACGACCAACACTTGCCCCGACACGCATCATCTCGTAACGGTCCCGGATTCCACGCAAGAGTGCTGCAGAGACTGCAATAATATCCCCCTGACCACTAAGCGCACGCTGATTAAGTGTCTGAGTGTCCTCAATCCCCCACTGGAAACAATAATTTCCGGCTGAGACAAGCTCCTGTTTGAGTGCCCAAAACATCAGCATGTCGTCAGCGTCAGGGCTGTGGTAAATCGATATCAGTGGCTGAATTTCCATGTGCACAGCAGGCTAGGTCAGAGTTTTATGCGTGCCGTCACAAATTGCCCCCTTTTGGGATGCTTTGCAATTGCACAGTGCAATTTTTTTCTTTTCTTCAATCGTCACGACTTGTGGGGAAAAGCTTGAGCCCTTGTGCGAGCCGTCGCAAAAGGGTTGGTTTTTGCTCTGCCCACAGGCGCACCAATGATATGTTCCAGGTTCAAGTTCAAGCACCGCGGGGCGTTTATCAAAACAGACGGGTTTGGCGGTGGTGTGATTTGCCATTCTGGGCACTCCTCGGTAAATAGTTGATTTGAACACAGTATATCCATGGAGTCATATCTTAAACAAGTCAAACGCAGACGAACGCGCTTAGAGATTTTAACGCGTAATCCCGTCAATCCCTATATTCAGCTGATCTCTGAATATCCTGACCAAATTTTAGAATTTGAAGATTTCGACAAAGATTTATTACGCTTACGTGAGTTACTACAGGGCTATTCTCGAGTAGTAGTTGAACTTGGATCTGGTTCGGGTGGGCACTTAATTGAACGCGCAAAACGCGACCCAGCAGCGCTTTGTCTTGGCTTTGAAATTCGTTTTAAACGATCTGTGCGCACTGTCGAGAAGGCCTTGAAGGGCGGAATTCGTAACCTCTGCCTCTGTCGTGTAGATGCGCGTATTGTTGATGACTTGCTCGGGCCCAATTCGGTAGATGATCTCTATGTAAATTTCCCAGACCCTTGGCCACGACGCCGTTCTGAGAAAAACCGACTGCTACGCGGAGAATTTTGGAATAGTTTGCACACTATTTTAAAGCCCCAGGCTAAATTTTATTTTAAGACTGACAATGACCAGTATTTTTCTGCCGTTCTTTCGGAATTAAGTGCGCTTGAGAAATTCAAAATCCTTGGCCAAACTCTGGACCTGCACGCTAGCCCCTATAATACAACAAACGTAGTTACGGAATTTGAAAAGTTATTTCTGTCACAAGGCGAGAAGATTAAATTTTTAGAGGCAATTAAGGTTTGACGCTCAGGCCGAGGCCCCGCCGAAAACTCACTATTTTGTTCCGGCGGCATCACAATCAAGGACCGTTCCGCATTCTGTCCACTGGGCAGAATCCTTGCCCTTAGTGTTGACAGATTCAGTCAGAGCTTTTACAGCGATGAGCCCGGCTAGAACCATGAAAGCGACGAAAAACGATTCAAAAACCGCTGTCGTCGAGCCACGCTCGTTTGCAAAATACCTCTTAGAATCAGCGAAAATCATCTTCACTTGCAGAAAGGGTCCTCAGTGGTATTAACCCACAGCATAATATCATGGGTTTTACCTATGTAGTGTCGACATTTTCGACGAGAAACATTAGAGTTGGCGCGAGATTTGAGCTCAGGCATTTTAAACTGACAACATGTTGTAATTATGGAGATTTATGCCCAAGAATGAAGTTACTTATCCAGAGGGAGCGATCAAAGTATTAGATAAGGGTTTTGTGCGCCTAGTTGATGTGATGGGCGATGATTCGTCAATCGTGCAGGCAGCGCGGGTTTCTTATGCGAAAGGAACTAAGACCGTATCGGAAGATGAGGGGCTAATTCGCTATTTGATGCGCCATCACCATACAACGCCATTTGAAATGGTTGAGTTTAAATTTCATTGCCGCATGCCAATCTTTGTCGCGCGTCAGTGGATTCGCCATCGCACAGCAAACGTTAATGAAATGAGTGGACGCTACAGTGAAATGCCGGATTGGTTTTATGAGCCGACTGCAGAACTTTGCACCACGCAATCAATGCAAAATCGCCAAGGCGGCACAGGCGAGACGGTTGAAGGGGCTGACGATGTGGCGACAAGCTTTACTACGGCTCAGGATAAAATTTATGCCGATTATGAAATGTATCTACAAAAAAATCTGCGCCGCGAACTTGCCCGCGTCAATCTACCGGTGAGCTTATACACCGAGTGGTATTGGAAAATAGATTTACACAATTTGTTCCACTTTTTGCGTTTGCGGATTGACCCGCATGCGCAATACGAAATTCGAGTCTACGCCGAAGCGATGGCTAAGGTCGTTGCTGAACGAGTGCCAATGGCCTGGCAGGCCTTTGAAGACTATGTAATTAATGCCGCGCATTTTTCTCGACTTGAGATTTCTGTGTTGCAAGATATTTTAAAGGGAACGCGCTTAACGCGCGAAGAAATCGAGAGTCGCTTCCAGAATAAGCGCGAACGCGGGGAGTTTATTGCTCGGCTGGAGGCTTTTGGTTATAAACTCTAATTAAGTCCGATCTTGACTCAACCTCGGAGTTAATCAGAGTTTCCTTAGGCATTTTTATTTTAATTTAGGAGTTATGTGAGATGGCATCGCCAACCAAACAAACCGAAACAGTCCGTAAACGTAAGGCGCAAAAGCGTAAAGAAAAGCGTTACAAAAAAGAAAAGAAAAAAGCTCGTAAGCGTACAAAGAAAAGTAAGTAGAAAAACGCTTCCGTCCTCGTCGCGGAAGCGCGAACTTTTTGACCCGCAACTGCAAACGCCAAAAGTAGCGCAATTGCTACTTGGCGCTTTGCTTATTCATGATACTCCACAAGGCACGACTGCCGGCCGTATCGTTGAAACGGAAGCCTATCTTTTCAAAAACGACCCAGCCTGTCATGCCCACCGTGGCCAAACAAAGCGTAATGCTGTGATGTTTGGGCCAGCTGGTAGGGCCTACGTCTATCTCTGTTATGGCATGTATGAGTTGTTTAACGTCGTTACCAACCGAGAGGGAGTGGGCGAGGCTGTTTTGATTCGGGCGCTCGAGCCGCTGGTCGGTATTGAGATAATGCAAAAGCGTCGCCGGCAGAAATCATTGCGACAGCTTTGTTCGGGGCCGGGAAAACTAGTGCAGGCCATGGGCATCAGGCGACAACAATCAGGACAAGAGTTATCGAGCGGAAACTTGCGAATTGAGCTGCCGCGTCCCGCTAGACGTCAAAAAATTACAAGGACCAAACGCATCGGCATCACGCAAGGTGCTGAGCTCAATTTGCGCTATTATTTATCTGGCTCGGAGTTTGTTTCGGCAGTTTGATCAGAGCTATCAGTATTCGCTTGGCAATTTTTCGCGCGTACTTTTTGGGTAATACCCATTCCAATCAATAGTGGAGTTACGAAGATGCAGAGTGGGCAAACTGCGCCTGAGATCATTGCGCCGCCTAGACCTAAGGCTCCGACCCCAGCGCCAAGTCCAAGGCAAGCGTTCCCTTCAGAATTTAGTTTGTCGCTTTGCGGCCGACTACTGACATTCGGTTGAGTGTTATTTTGCTGATCTGACATGCTTGTGATTATACCTTGTCTGGCAGGAAATGAGCGCTAAAAAAGTCCTAAAAAGTCCCCAAAAAGGAGACTAAATCGGCGTTTCAGTCTCCGGGAGCGCTTTCTAAGCGCTCCTTAGAGCAATTCACTATTCGCTACATAGAATCGTGAATTGCTCTAAGTAACTAAAAACACTATTCAATTTAATTTCAACTAATAAAAAACCACATTTCTACCGAAAATAATTTTAGACTCTACGCACAAGCTGTCCCAAACCGGACGATAATTATTAGGGGACAGGTAAGGAGCGACCGAACATTGCCTGAGCGATTTTTTGAGTAGACTCCGCAAGTCGGGCACGAATTTTGCACTACTTATTGTTTAGATAGATTTCCTCAAGGTGAAACATGCGATTAATGTATAAAACAGTAACAATCGGATTATTTGGCTTGGCCAATTTTGTAGTTTCAATTGGAAACGCAAGTGCTACTCCAGGCGACTACACCGGTGATACGCAATCTGAGTCCGTACTGGCAGCAATTGACGAAACAGCTGGCATTACAAATTTCTACATCCGCGACAACTCACAACATACAGCTACAACTGTAAGCTTTAACACCGCAGCCTCTGCGCTTGTTCCCGCAGATTTTAACGGAGACGGAAAAGTCGATCCAACGATTGTAAAAGTCCTTCCCGATACGAATCTAGAGTGGCGTGCCAATATTCTAGGCCAAGAAGTAAAGACCCTGTTTGGTTTAAACGGCGACCAACCGCTTGCCGGAGACGTTGACTGTGACGGTAAAGCAGATCTTGTCGTTGCTCGACGCGGCAGTAGCGACATCTACTGGTATATCCGCAAATCTACAACGACCGAAACTGTTGAAATCAAATACGGCAAACTCAATGACACTAAGCCATTTCTCGCCGATATGAATGGTGATGGTTGTCAGGATTTGGTGATCTCGCGCAATAATGAAAACCAACTTTATTGGGCAACGCGCAATCTCTCCGGTAGCTACGATGAGCGCATTTTCTGGGGTGTACCTGGTAGCGATATTCCGCTTTCACCGCTCGATATTAACGCCGACGGCATCGCGGATGTGATGATCACGCGAGTAGAAAACGGACGCCAAATGGTTTATGCGCGGACCTCACAAGGGGCTGTGATTAAGGATCTAGGGCCAGCTGGAGTTGTGCCGATGGTTGGTGCTTTTGCCGCAGGCGATAATCAAAATTATTTTGCAACATATCAACCTGGCACTGCCGGTGCAAACAGCAAATTTACTCTTAAATTGCCAGCTGGTGATACGGTATTTGAATACGGAAATGCCGCAAATATTTTAGTGCGACCAGATGGCACTGTTGTTAATCCGAGTGATATTATCGTTGAGGTTGGTGAGTGTAAAAATCTAGTTTCAATCTCAAAATTACATAACGTGCTCTACAAACCATCAAATCTGCACGGTGGACGTGGACCGACATTAATCATTAATAACAAGTCTGAAAAAACAGGACTGCGCACAGTAGAAATTCGTGATGTTAAATGCCGTAAAATTTCTGCCTTTGGCTTATATCGTGATGACAAACCTTGGGGCGCCCGTCACTATCAGCGCACTGGTAAGGGTGGAAAACACACAGCTAACCAGCTCCTTGCTCTTGCAAAGAAAGCTGGCAGCACTAAAATCCTCATTCGCGGTAAGGGCAAGTGGATTGTCGTGGACAATCCACTTAATCGTCAGGGTAAAGTTAAGAAATCAAAGTAGCGAAGCTTGCCTGAGTTCGACTGGCTATAGATCCAAACTTACTCAGAGTTTCTCAAAATGGAATTTCATCATCATCAAATGAAATTGAGTCGAGCGGAGCAGGATTTCTAGCTGCCTCAGCAGTTACAGCCCCCTCGGTGGCAGCTCCCGCAGCTTGACCTTTGCCGCCCATGAAGGTGACGTTAGCAGCCACGACTTCTGTGGTGTAGCGATCTTTACCTTCTTTATCTTGCCACTTTCTGGTTTGGAGCTTTCCTTCAACAAGAATTTTACTGCCTTTGGAAAGATACTGCGCGCACTTCTCTGCAACTTTTCCCCAAGCAACAATTGAGTGCCATTCAGTTTGTTCTGTCCACTCGCCGGTTGATGCGTTTTTGCGTCGCTCGCTTGTGGCGATACGCATGGAACAAACAGCGTTTTGGTTTTGGGTGTAACGCATTTCTGGGTCTTGGCCGAGATTGCCGATCAGAAAAACACGATTCAGCGAGGACATAATATAAACTCCTTAGTCGAAATAATGATTAGTCTTTAAATACATCGAATCAGATAAATTACAAATAGCACCGTGCAGCAAGATTACTCTTCCCAGCATCAGCACAGTATTTGCTCTATTATTTTCGGCCAAAATGACTGCATTGTTGCGTGATTGGCTAACAAATGTTTGTTTGCCTAAATGATTGTTAGACTTAATGATATCACACCGGAAGGCTTAGATATTTCTTTTACTCTTGATCCAGAAAAGCTCAACCAACGTGTAAATATCGATGAAACTAGCGCAAAACCTGGGACTGTAACGCAGGCGATTAATTTCCCTACCGAGCGTGAGAATTTAGCAAAAGTTTCAATGCATCTTGATTTAATCGGCAGAGATGTCTTGATTAAGGGTCGAACAGTGGCGCCTTACCAGAGCTTTTGCTCGAAGTGTCTTGAGCCAACAAAAAATTCAATTACTTCAGACTTCTATCTAACACTCAAACAACACAAGGGTAATGCGCGAGAGGATGAATTTGACGACCTCGACCTCGTATTTTTCTCTGGTGACGAGATTAATACTGAAGAAATTGCTGAGGAATATTTAATCTTGAACCTGCCGGTCGTAATTTTGTGCTCCCCCAACTGCCAGGGGCTCTGTGCCAATTGCGGAGCTAATTTAAATTTATCCCCATGTAACTGCCCTAAATCACAGGGAACTTTAGGCGAATTAATGCGGCTTAAAGGGCTAAAAATCTGAATTATCTGGGGTAGGTTGTAAAAAATCTTAAAATGCCCTATATCGGTCGCTCTTTAATAACTGCGTAGGAAATTTTTAAACGCACAAAGATATTTATATTCTTACAGATATTCAGGATTTTAAGTCATGCAAGCGCCGAAAAAGAAAATGTCAAAATCACGCCGGGATATGCGCCGCGCTCACGATGGTCTGACCTCAAGCATGTATGTAACTTGCTCAAGCTGCGGCGAGCCTAAAATGCGCCACCAAATTTGCCCTCATTGCGGGATATATCGTGGTCGTCAGTACGGCACAGTTCAAGCTTCGTAAATAATAAAGTCTTAAACTTCTCAAATCGAGTAATCTCTCTTGCTGCCAATAGCCGTTGATACAGCAGGTTCAGATCTAGGTATCAGTGCCCTAGTTGAAGGTGCTGTAGCTGCGAAAAAAGAAGCAAATGCCGATTCACTATTAATTGGTCCAGAGCAGGAAATCCTGCGCGTGCTTGAAGGCCTTGGCGCTAAAGCTCTGAATTTAGCAATCTGTGATGCTCAAGAAGTAATCACCATGGAGGATTCTCCTGCGCGCGCAGTGCGTAGCAAACAAAACTCTTCCCTAGTAAAATCATTCCAACAAGTCGTAACTGGACAAGCAGCCGCAGTGATTAGCGCCGGAAACTCTGGTGCGATGATGACAGCTGGCGTTTTACATGCCGGCTTGTTGCCTGCAATTGAACGGCCGGCAATCGCTTCGGTTGTGCCGATCGCGCGCAATCAAGAGCGTTATACCGTGGTGCTTGATGTTGGGGCCAACGTCGGTTGTAACGCGCACCACTTAGTTCAATTCGGAATCATGGGCTCAGTCTATTACCGGTCGCTTTTTAATGTGGAGCAGCCGCGTGTTGCGCTGCTTTCGAATGGCGCCGAAGCATCAAAAGGCACTGATGTGATTCGCGCCGCAGCGCATACTTTTAAAACTCTAAAAAGCGTAAACTATATCGGCTATGTCGAGGGCCGTGATTTTGGAACTGATGCCGCAGATGTTGTTGTTTGCGACGGATTTGTCGGTAATGTGATTCTCAAAACCCTGGAGGGTTGCGTGCAGATGGTTGCCGAGGAGTTGAAGCACGGAGCCAGTCAGAGCTTGCGACATAAGTTTGGATTTTGGCTTTCGCGAGATTTATTTACCGAGCTGTTTCGCGGAAAATTCGATTACCGCTCTGCTGGTGGCGCTCCGCTGTTAGGTCTCAAGGAATTGGCAATCGTGCTCCATGGATCTTCAAATCAACGCGCAGTTAAGCATGCGATTCTCAAGACCAGAGAATTTGTTGATACGAAAATGACGGAGAAAATAGAGATCGAGCTTGCCAAATTCGAAGAGAACGGCCTAGGTTTGTCACATAAAGAATAGTTCAGAAGAAAGGTTAACAAGCTATGAACGGAAAAAAAGTTGCCCTTGTTACAGGTGGATCGCGCGGCATTGGTAAAGCAATAGCGTTACGTTTAGCCCAAGATGGTTTCCACGTTGCCTTGACCTATGTGCAAGGTGCAAATTCGGCGATGGAAGTTAGCGCGGAGATTGCGCGCTTAGGCGGTTCAGCCTCAATTCATCAGTTTAACGTTGCCGACCCAGAAGCAATCGAAAACGGCGTTGCCCAGGTGCTGGAGCAATGTGGCCGGATTGATGTGCTGGTTAATAATGCAGGGATTACAGCAGATGGACTTTCCATGCGCGTCAAGCCCGAAGACTGGGACCGGGTGATTGATACAAATCTCTCTGGTGCTTTCTTTTGCGCTAAAGCCGTGATGCGTCCGATGATGAAAGAGCGCGCTGGACGAATTATTAATATTTCTTCAGTAATTGGTCAGATGGGAAATGCTGGACAAGCATCATACGCAGCGGCAAAAGCCGGTATGATTGGCTTAACAAAAAGTCTGGCTCGTGAATTAGGTAGCAGAAACATTACTGTTAATGCAGTTGCTCCAGGTTATATTGAAACTGACATGACAAATCAGCTTAACGCTGAAGTTAAAAATACAATTAAGCAGGGGATTGTCTTGGAACGCTTAGGCTCAGTTGAGGATATTGCAGCAGCAGTTTCCTTCTTAGCCGGTCCTGGATCGTCGTATATTACCGGACAAGTGCTTGCGGTGAACGGCGGGCTCTATATGTAAAAGACTGTAATTTCAATAGGTTACATATTTTTACAGCTAGCCATGAAAATACGGAATTGACTTTTTCTCGACTCTCTTTATTTTGGGAGCCTGCGCGTTGAGAGTGTTTGGGCGGAAACGCTTTGAATCGATCAACGCTAAGAACAGATTTTTATTTGATGTAATTTATTTAAGGGAGAGGCTATGTCCAACGCTGAAACTCAAGAGCGTATTAAAAATATCATTGTTGAGCAACTAGGGGTATCGCCTGAAGAGGTGAACTTAGAGGCTTCATTTACTGAAGACCTTGGTGCTGACTCACTTGGTATCGTTGAATTAATCATGGCTCTCGAAGAAGAGTACGATATCGAAATTTCAGATCAAGATGCAGAAAAAATCCGCACTGTTGGCGATGCTGTAAAATACATCGCTGAGCATACGGCATAGTTTTTTCTTTGGTAGCACCTTCTTGCCGCAGGCAATGGGCTACAGTCTTATATTTCTAAGCGCGCTCCATAAGCATCACAGATCTTATGGGCGCGTTTTTATTTTGGTCATAAGTATTATCTATGCGCTGCACTCGCTGCCATACACCTACGCGGGTAATTGATTCACGTGAAGCCCCCGATGGCCGCGCGGTGCGTCGGCGCCGCGAGTGCGAATCTTGCGACCTACGTTTCACTACCTTTGAACGTATCGAAGATAACTTTCCACTAGTAGTGAAGAAAGATGGCGGTCGACAAGAGTTTGACCGCGCTAAAATTTTCCTCGGGATTAAGAAAGCTTGTGAGAAACGCCCTGTCAGTGTTGAGAAAATGGAACAGGCTGCGCGAGATATCGAGGCCAAGATTATCGAGCCTGGGGAAAAAGAAATTGCCTCAACCGCAATTGGGGAACTTGTGATGGATAAATTGCGCCTGCTTGACCCAGTCGCCTATGTGCGTTTTGCTTCGGTTTACCGGGAGTTCTCTGATGTCAAAGAATTCATGGATACGCTCAAGAGTCTTAAGCAAAAAGAGTAATTGATCTTCGAGAAATAGACAGTCTATGGGTTTACAGAGCGATAGCTACTATATGCGTCGCGCGCTTGCCGTTGCTCGGCGTGGTGCGGGCTTGGCCTCGCCTAATCCAATGGTTGGAGCATGCTTGGTTAAGGATCGTAAAATCATTAGTTACGGCTATCATGCGAAGTTTGGCGCTGAACATGCCGAAGTGATGGCGCTTAAATCTGCGCGCAAATGCGCACAGGGGGCGACGCTATATGTAACGCTTGAACCTTGTAATCATCAGGGTAAAACTCCACCGTGCACAGAAGCTATTCTTGCTGCCGGGATCAGTCGCGTTGTTTGTGCAATGCGCGATCCTAATACCCAAGTTTTAGGTCGCGGAGTTGAAAGATTAGAGCAAGCAGGGATTGAAGTTAAGCTTGGAGTGCTCGAAGCTGAGGCTCGACGTCTTAATGAGTTTTGGTGCTATCACCAAGCTACTGGACTGCCCTTTGTAATTCTCAAAGTTGCGCTAAGTGCTGACGCCAAAGTCGGCCTGCGTGGCGAGGGAAAAACGCCGATTTCAGGAACAGTCTCAATGCGTCATTTGCATGGGATACGCAGTAGAGTTGATGCAATTCTAGTCGGGGGTAGCACGGTCATTGCTGACGATCCGCTGCTTTCGAATCGTCGGCTCGGGGCTAAGCACATGGAGTGGCAACCTAAGCGCGTGGTTCTTCAAGGTAGTCAGTTGATTGACCGGCAGCGGCAAATTTTCAACACTCCTAACTTAGGAGAAGTGATTGTATACTCTGAGAAAGACCATACTCATCTTGACTTAAGGGCTGTACTAAAAGATTTAGGTGCTCGAGGGATGACTAGTGTTTTAGTCGAAGCGGGGCCTAAGCTTTTTGATGCGGTTTTTAATGCTCAGTTATTCCAGCGTTTGCTGGTCTACAGTTCACCTAAGATTTTGGGTCCTGACGGAATAAATTTAGGTTGTCGAGTTGAGGAAATCCAAAGAAATCAAGAATTTAAATCCGATTCACGGCGATTAGGAGCTGACAGCCTAATCCGGGTCGAGCGCAAATAATATTCTAACTAGGGAAGAGCTGATTAAGTTGGTTATTCATCGTCACTGCGCGCAAAGCGAAGCAATCTGCTCACTTAAAATGATAAAATATAATGTACCGGTTAACAGATTGCCACGCTTGCTGTCGCAAGCTCGCAATGACGGTAACGCGCAAGTAGATTGCCATTCTTTAATTGCGCTTCCATGAATGCAATTGAATAATAAGCGAGCATAGCAGAAATCTCCCCCTGACGACTCGTTCGCTGAAGTTGCGTAGGGGCAGGTTGAAATATTCAGCGTCTATGGTCAATTTGCCGATGCTTTATATTCAGTGTAAATAGACTTCTTTCGAACTTTTATCGAAAGAAGTCTATTTTGTTTTTTGTCCATTTTTCTTGCGAAAAATGGATCATTAAACTTCTTTTGAATTTTTAATTCAAAAGAAGTTTAATATCAGACTGATTTATAACGTTAACGTTAGTGAGGCTTTATGTTTAAATACTTTTTATCGATCTTACTTGTTGCGAGTTGTTTCTTAACGCCAGGTTTAGTCTTAGCTGAGCAGCATCTGCAAAAATGCACTTGTGAGCAGTGCGACTCTTGTAAGGACAAAGCTAAAAATGTGGATTGTGAGTGTAAGGACTGCGCGACAATGGCAGAAGCTTGCGCGCGGTCTAAGGGTCAAGCTAGTGCAACTAGAACTTCGTCTGCAGATGGGTCACGCACTTCTTCAGGCGACACCAAAGCTCCGGTAGAGACACCGACACCAGGCTCGACATCTAATGCTGTGAAAACAACAGCAGGCGATGGTGCTTCTCGCTAATGTCGCTTAGCTTCGATAAATTTGAAGACTGTTTGGCGGACTTACGTGCCGGTAGGCAAATTGTCTTAGTTGATGATGAGGATCGCGAGAACGAGGGCGACTTAGTTTGTGCTGCCGAACTTGTGACCGAAGAGAATCTTGCTTTCATGATGGGCCAGGGCAAGGGCTTAATCTGTCTTAGTCTCGACCACGAGCTGATCGATCGTCTCAAACTTTCCAAGCAAGTCACCGAGAACACTGCCCCGCTGGGGACGAATTTTAAAATTAGTATCGACCATCGCTCCGTTAAAGACTTTGGCGTCACGGCTCGCGGCCGGGCGGCTACAATTCGCGCGGCGGTCTCGCCAACGGCGACGGCAGCAGATTTTATTTCGCCAGGCTTTGTTTTCCCTTTAGGTGCTCAACCTGGGGGAGTCTTGAAGCGTATTGGCCAGACGGAAGGCTCTGTCGATATGGCCCGGCTTGCTGGGCTTCAGCCTGGGGCTGTGATTTGCGAGATTATGTCGCCAACAGGCGAGATGTTGCGTGGTCAAGCGCTTGGGGAGTTTTGCAAAGCGCACAATTTAAAGCTTACAAGCGTTGCTGAAATTCGCAAACATCGTCTCGCACACGAAATTTCCGTGCGTCAGGTTGCCCAGACGAAGATCGAACTCGCTGATATTTTGCCTGCCAGTAGTAGCGCAGAACGGCAAGCTGTGACGGTTTATGTCTACATTGATGATCATACGAATGACGAGCATTTAGTTTTCGTGATCGGCAATCCGCAGGCGGACCGATCGGGGGCAGGCGTTTTAGCGCGACTGCATTCGGAATGTTTGACGGGAGATGTTTTCGAGAGTCAGCGTTGTGATTGTGGATCGCAATTTGACCGCACTTTAGCGGCGATGATTAATGCCGGGTCGGGGGTGTTGGTTTATTTGCAGCAGGAAGGGCGTGGTATCGGTTTAGCTAACAAGTTGCGTGCGTATCAATTGCAGGATCGCGGCTTAGACACGGTGCAGGCCAATTTGGAGTTAGGCTTTGCTGCTGACGAACGAGATTATCGAGTTGGAGCACAAATTCTTTTGGACCTCGGCATTGATCGAGTAGCCTTGATTAGTAATAATCCTGACAAGCAGCGGGCGCTTGAGTCTTACGGGGTTAAAGTTATTTCTCGGGTGAATGTTCCCTCGGCAATTAATCAGACAAATCGTTCTTATTTAGAGGCCAAGCGTGACAGGCTCGGCCACTTGATCGACCTTTAGCGATCCTCACGACAGCGTTGGGAAGCCAATCAGTGTTGGACTAAAAAGTAACCCCGTGCCACGGCCAATTAATTCGCCTTGATGAGGCCCTGTATTATTGGCGGGAGGGAGACAAGGAAGTTGATTTTGTTTTGAAAATTGGAAGGAATTTATACGCGATTGAAGTCAAAAGCGGTCAGCGTAAGCAGCTTAAGGGACTTGAAGAATTCAGCAAGCAATTTTCAAGTTCAAAACAAATTATCATCACGCCAGATAATTATGAAAATTTCGAGGCTTCGCCTCGGGCATTTATTGAAAAAAACGCGCTCTAAGTCTGAAGCTTACTTAATCGGTCCGTTGCGAAACTAAATTTCCACTGCGAATTTTAGGTTTCGGTCGATAATATAACTGGAAGTGGAAGTATCTGCGGGGCAAGGCGCATTAAAAAGTGACCCAGTACCAAAAGTTAAAAGTTAAGTTGCAACTTATAAAAAGAAAAACAGCATTCCCAGAATTACGTAGACTGATAAAAGCTGAAACCCTTCAAACCAATTCGATTTTCCATCACTTGAAATCTGCGTCGCAATTAAAGTTGAGAGAAAAACTGCAAGCACTTCAGCCGGGGTGAAAACTAAATCCAATGGTTTTGGACCAATAAAATGACTTGCAAAAATGAGTACCGGCGCCACAAAAAGCGCAATCTGAATACTACTGCCGACGGCGATCCCAATCGAAAGGTCCATACGGTTTTTCATTGCCACAAGTATCGCCGTGCTATGTTCGGCGGCGTTACCAACAATTGCTACAACGATCACTCCAATAAAAATCTGAGACATTCCGAGAGCATGCGCAGCATGCTCTACGGAGTGCACCAGTAATTCACTCATCCAAGCAATCAGCCCAGTGGCAATCAGTAAAATAATCAGCGATTTTTTCATCGACCAGAGATGGCCATCTTCAAGCTCTTCGGCCTTGTCCTCACCGACAAAAAGATTTTTATGGGTTTTTAATGAAAATAGTAGCCCCGCCAAATACGTGGCCATTAAGACTAAGCTAATCTCTAGACTCAAGTTCTGTTCAGATCGGCTTTCTGGGTTTGGCACTAAGTAGTGAAACGAAGTGGGTACGATTAGGGCGATACTTGAAAGTAAAAGCATTGTGCTTAAGGCTGAAGCGGCAGTTTGGTTAAACTTCTGCTCGCGGTGAAAAAGTCCACCAGCAAAAAACGAAGCCCCCAGCACTAACAAGATGTTTCCAATAATCGAACCAGTTAGCGATGCCTTGACGACTTCATGTAGACCATTCTGTAGCGCAATTAGCGCGATAATTAACTCTGCAGCGTTACCAAACGTAGCATTTAAAATCCCCCCAATGCCCTCTCCGGCACGATGCGCGATTTGCTCTGTAGCGCGACCCATCCAACCAGCAAGTGGGATAATTGCGATGCAAGACGTAACGAAGAGCAGTGCCGACTCCGGGGAAGTTGATTTTAGAAATAAGCTGATTGGAACAAATACAAGTAATGAGGAGAGGATGTAATCTTTGCCAACCATACGATGTTTCCCAATTAAATCAACATGTTAACCTGTGCCAGTAAAATTGACTCGATTTACGAGAAAATCCTAGCAACAAAATCCTATATTAATTAATCTAAACATAACAGTAGTTTTTAAGTGGTAACTTGTATGATCTCAATCAGTCTTAAATTTCCAATCAAAAACCGCCTGAGTAGGTCTCAGGGTAACGCATTAATCTCATTTGCAATCGTTCTTCCCTTGCTCGTAATTTTTATTTTTTACGGCCTCAAATACGGCATCATGACGGCTAATAAAGTAAGTGATGAAGAGGGGATTAATAATGCACTACGTGATTTTGGAGACACCAATTTAGGTGCGACTACAAGTTCTTCTAGCGGACCTGAAATTCCCAGTGCCCCCATGGGAGCTTTAAATGAATCTGGCGGCTACGGATTGGGTCAAAAGGCAGATTTCTCTGCAACTTATTTCCCTCGCGTAAGCGCAGCGTTTAGTAGTGAAGATGCTCACGGGAAACTTGCGACAACGATTGATAAATATATCCAACTTCCCGATGAGGACTCTTATGTAATGCACACATTTTCTTTTTTCTTTAATGCTCGTTACTCCGATAACTCTGGTTCATTTGAAAACGCGCAGTACGAAACACTAGTTAATCAGATAAAAAGTGGCGCCATCGTATCACCGCTTAGATGTGTTTTGAACGGAGATGCCTTTCCCACATCAGCAAATAATGCCAACGGTTATAGCGCTGGTAACGTAAATCTCTATGCTAGAGATTTAGCTGCTGCTGAAGCAAAGGCCGCATGTCAGCAAGAAAGTAAAAAATATAAACCACCGGTAGGTGGCGGATCGACAGTATTCGTTCCATGTGTCGAGGCTGCAGATGATGCTAATTTTGCAGCGTCTTTACCGTCGGGATATGAGTGTAAAGCTGTTGTCCTTGTGCGTAAGAGCTTTTTTTCAGGTATTAACTTGCTTGGCGTTGATCCGGGATTTGGTAATAACGCGAAAACTGTAGTTGCTAAAGTTTATCTTCCAATCAATGGGCTAGGTAATTCCCCCACAATTGATACTGGGGCGATTGGGGATACCGGAACCTATTCGTCTTCTAGTTCAGCTTCAGGTAGCTCGGCGACAAGTTCAACTTCGACAAGCTCGACTTCAACAACAACATCAAGTGGTGCGGACTAGGGAAGTTCTCTTCGCGACATTTACCTAGAGCACTCGCTACTTACTCGATAGAATCGTGAGCTACTCTAATTCAAGGCAAATGGATCGACAGGACTATTCACATGAGCTGTTTCTTGCGCATCGGTAAGTCCGTCACCATCAGTGTCGGCAACCAAGGGGTTTGAGCCATATTTGAAAAGCTCCCGAGAATCTCCGAGGCCGTCTCCATCAGTGTCATTCAGGGCAGGATTGGTGTTGAAGCGTGAAGTTTCGAATTGATCGTAAACACCATCCCTGTCGAGATCAGTTAATCCAGCAAAAGCCACGGCATTGCGGCGATAGTCATTACGAAAAGCATCCTGCACTACCTTAAAAAGCTTGTCATATCCCTTGGAATTCGGGTGTAAGCCATCGGAGTATTCCTTGGAGGATGCGATCTTATCAAATCGCACAGTCACGCCATCTAAGCGTGCATTTACCTGGTCAACATATTCGCGCTGGCTGCTACGTTGAATTGAGGGGAGGTTAGCTAGGGAGACATAAATGCCTTGGCTTCTGAGGAAGCGTGCGACGTCGCGAGCTGAGTCGACTGTTTTATCTGGGTCGCGATGTGTGAAATAAGCGTTTACTCCACAGGCCACGATCGCGTAATCAGCGTCCCTTAAGCCGCCATTTTCAAGATTCCACTGGCGACGCAATCTTTCGTAGAGACCTTCGCAAGTTATTCCCGGGATACCGTAGTTGATAATATTGATACGAGCGCTTTTCTTGTAATAGTAAGTTTGAAAGCGTAGTGGGTAACCGCCCTTGCCGTCATTTTTTTGATCTTTAAGCCCGTAAGTGATGCTGTCACCGATAGCGAGGACTTTGAGTTGTCCATCACAATTAATGTCCGGGTAGCTGCCAATCGATGGGCAGGCATGTGCCAACGTTGCAAAGCTGTAACTAATAGTAAGAATTAGTAGTTTATAGTTCATATGCTTAATGCCTTTGCCTGGTTGAAGTAGCACAGGAATGAGCAGTGATCAAATCTAGAAAATCCTAACAGCTTGAATTCTCATTGAATATACACGTTTGGGGATTAACTTTAGTGATTCTTTAAACCTTATAAATCATCTAAAAAGGTATCTATGGATAGAGTTCGTGTCTCGAGCGGGTTATCTCGCAACTTTGCATTACATCTCAGTAACAATGAGCGTGGCTTAGTGCTAGAGTTCGTTGCGATCTCAATCGTATTTATTGTTTTACTCGCGATTGGCATGATGGTTGATGTGCCGATGAATCAGTCATCGGCAACAGCAACGCAAATCGCACTGGATGAGGCAGCGAAAATTGCACTTGCAAATTTGCCTTCTTATCAAGAGGTAGGCGATCGCGCTACCAAAGCCGCCTATCATTCGATTGTCGCACACAGTAGTTCGTTCTCGACGCTTGAAGTCGAGCCAATAGTAGTAATGCCCAGAATGGGTGCAGGTGTATGCGCGCAATTGGATGATGATCAAGGGTGCTATCTGAACACGGGTTATTCTGGAGATATTCAACTGGCTGGCCAGATTGGCTCGCGGTATGTTTTCGATCCACATCCGAATATCGATGATTTTAAAAATATTGCGCTGGTCTATGCGCGCACTGAACCGCGGCGTTTCTTAACACTCGACGGGTTAAATCAATATGACTCAGAAGTTGTTGCCGGTGCCCGCATTCCGACTCAGTTGACGTATGTGCTAATCGATCCGGCGTTTTCGATGGATGCCGAGAATTATGACGCGATTTTGCACGACCTTGACTGGGCGCCGGATCCCGATCGTTGGGGGAGTGCTGCACCTTTCCCGGGAATTACAAATGCGCCACCTACTGCTGAATATCACAACGGTGGAGCAAATTATCTCAACGACATTGATGCTATTCCAGCCTTTTACGGGTCGTTATGCGAAACTAGACCTTGGGGACTGTATAAGGAGACAATAGTTGAAATGCTTGATTGGATGTCGAAGTCTAGTGTTTTTAATTCTACGACATTAGTTGGGTTAACAGGGATTAAAGACCATCCTGTGATTCCGATCTATCCGATTGTCGATAACGATATTTTAGTCAGCCATCTTGATATTAATGGAGATCTTAGTCTAAGCCCGCTCCAATCAGGGCTTAGCTCTGCCTTTACAGGATTTGTGAATACAAAAACTCCGAAAATAGTAGAGACAGGAGATGATCCCGATTCTATTCCAGCGTCAAATCGTAACATGTGGGAATTATGTTATTGTAGCGCTTTTGCTGCGAGCGATGGCGCGCATAAGCCGTATCTATTGCCAGTGGATTCTTATAACGATTATTTTGCAGGCGATACTGAAAGGGATTTGTATCACATCAGCCCTGAAAAGCGACAGCGAGGCATCCAATTCATGATGAATTGGTGTGATGATTCCATACATGAAGTAGACCAAGATTTTAGAGTTAATCTAGGCTTGCATCGCAGTATGGATGCAGCAGGTGAGAGTGTACGCAATTTAATTGCCTCGCAAGGAATGCGCATTCGCAATCTTAAGCTTGAAACTATAGACAACCGCTCGATTTCTTCATTTGAACCCCCTAAGCCAGAGGATCAAGATTGGAATAGCAAAAACTCGCCGATGGCTACGGGCACTCGATCTCTGCATCTTTCGTTCGGAGCTGATTCACGAGAACCAGCCACTCCGCCGCCAACTGCTGTGGACTACCTGATTAAGGCGCGGGACGAATACAATACCGATCTTGACCAGGTGCGCTATAGACCGATTTCTCAAGATAGCGTTAATTTGCTTATTTTTGCTTTTGGGGTGGTCGACCAACCGAACATGACTGCCGAGCGCGAAGTTGCTGGTGCTGGGTATGAAGGATTACTGCAGTTTTACTTTGATTTTGCATTGCAACATGCTGTTTGCACTTTAGGTGCAAATTTGACTTTTGTATTTCTGCCGATGAGTGAATCAGACCGGGAAAGTCTGCGCATTGTTGCTCCAGTCCTCGAAGCCTATAGCCAAGACTATCTTTTCTACCATGGCAAAGCTGAGAGTGGCGCAGGGAAATGTGCAAATGGTAGTATGGGGGCCGTGCGAGTGATGATTACGGATTATATGAGTACAGATTTTGGAAATGAGACTACTCCCGTCTCGTTACGGAAACTTAGAGCAGCGCGCCACTTCCGTGCTACTATTCCGGGAAAGTTAAAGAACCTTTTTCTTAAATCGGTAAGTTCACTATGAAGCAAAGACTATTGAATCAGGCTGGCGCAACGATGATGGAATATATTTTAATTACAGCAATTGTCATCCTTGCGACATTTGTTGCGATTAAATTCGCAGAAACCGGGGTGGGTAGACGATCTAATTTTGCGCGTGAAGAGTTGGATTGTTTCCAACTGCGTGACCCGCGCGATGATAATAATACGATTTGTAAAGAACGGGAGACCAATAAGGGAAATTATGGTAACCCCGGAAATTCATCAACGAGTTCCGCGAGTACCTCAACTTCCTCAGGTTCCACCTCTTCTAGCGGGCGAGATTAGTTTTGCATTACCGAGTTGAAACATTCAGGGACATTCTGAAGCTTACGCGCATCAGATCGCAGCGCGGCATGGTCATGGAATTCATGGCAATAGCGATAGTTTTTATTGTACTTCTGGCTATTGGCATGATGGTTGATTTGCCGATGAATCAGTCCGCTGCAACTGCTACTCAAGTCGCTGCAGATGATGCAGCGCAAGTAGCTCTGGCAGGATTGCCATTTTATCACTATGCAGGCGAACGTGGTCTAGAAACTATTGATAATAACATTAGGAATGACGTTACGCCGTTTGCTACTCGCAAATCTACTGATGATCCAATTTTAATAGTTCCACGCCTTGGCGCTGATACTGATCAATTTGGATTGAGATATTACTATGCACCGACAGGTGCCGTCGGAACTACTGGTTCGACATTAGCGCGGACCAAGAAAATATTTTTTGATGATAACTCTGCTTATCTTGACCCGCTGACCCCGGGGGGGCAGTACGATGATTTCAAGAATTCTGTGGCGATATTTGCACGCACTGACCCGCATCAATTTTTAACGCTGACTGGGTCGGGTTTGTTGAGTTTTCAAAATGAAGTAGTTTCCGCCTTAAGAATTCCGACGCAAATGATTTACGTTTTAATGGATCCAGCGTTTTCCATGGATGCTGAGAATTATACTGCTATGCTTACTGATCCTGCATGGGCGCCGTGGGAAGTTAGCGAATTTAGCGATGGATTTCCTGGGATCACTCAGTCGCCACCTTCGTATCATGCCGATGGAACTACTAATAGCTTATATTTGAACTCTGTGACAACTCAGGCTCAAGAAGTTGCGGCGTTCTATGGGACGCTCTGTTTTTCAAAGCCGTGGCAGTTATACAAAAGAACAGTTGTAGATTTTGTTGATTGGCTGACAAAATTGAGCTCGTTTAACGGCACTTCAATGGTTGGCTTGATTGGAATGAAAGGAGCTGCAGCAGCATATCCAGTGATTCCACTTTATCCTCTTGATTTTAGAAATACTGTTACCGTCGACCAGCATCTAGTAGATTTTCCCCTGCCAGATGAGCAGAAATATTTACATTCAAGAATACCTGCGGCATTTCGTGGATTTATCAATGCGAATCTACCGGATGTTGCCCAGGGCATTGATAATCCTTCGGGGCTTAATCGCTGGGAGCTTTGCTATTGTGCTGGGTATACAACCGAAACAGCAAGCCCCGGGCATAACCTTGTCTTGACCCCAGTTGATTCTTATCTTGATAGTCCACCGATGCCAGGAGAAGAGAGTTTGCATCATGCTGAAGAGAATGATCGAAAACGCGGTAATAGCGGATTGAATAATTGGTGTGATGATAATCCGGTGTTGCCGTTCATTGGTCCTGATAGTGTGATTGAAATGACTGATCGCCATTCTGGGACTGGCGGTGGCGAGACGGTACGTAACTTGATTGCACTTCAGGCGATGCGCGTGCGTGACATGAAGCTACAAACCGCTGACGATAAGGATTTAAGTGATTGGTCGGGAGTGCCGCCTGCTCCCACTGCTGATGGACAGTACTCCACCGAACCAATGGCTTCTGGCTCGCGTAGAATTCCTGAGACTTTAGGTTTTGCAGATCAGTCTGATCCCGATAAGCCTATGCCCTTAGCTCAAATTGTAGCAACTGCTGCAGAGAACTATAGAACAAGTGATGTGGGGAAAGTTCGTTCGTTGGCAGAAGGTGATGCAAGTATCGTTATTTTTTCTTTTGGGCTCTGGAGCGCAAGTTCGCGCTGGGACGGCGCAGAGGATAAATGGGTGGAGGATAGTGTTTTGGAGCAAAGCTTGAGAGATGCGTTAAATTATACTGTATGCCAAAAGAAAGTTGGCCTAACGTTCGTATTTTTGCCGATGAATGAGGCAGACCGCCAAAGTATTAAAATTGCTGCCCCTGTGCTCCAGGAGTATGCCGATTACTATGCTGCTCAGCATGGACTCGGCACTGGAGGGGCTCCTACTGGGTGTAATGGTAGTAGTAGTGCGCCAGTGCGGGTGATGATTACAGACTACATGAGCCCGGACTTCGATCAAATTACCTCGCAGCTATCTACGCGCAAACTCGAGGCCGCTCGGCACTTTCAAACAACGGTTCCTGATAAGCTTAGAGCAATTCTGGTGAAGTCTGTTAATGCGATGTGATCTTTAGAATCACTGGTATAGAACCACTGGCATGGGGTTACTTTCCTGATGAACGAAGAAATTGCTAAATTCTTGGGCAAAAATGCTTGATGTATACAAGATCGGGTAGTTGAAAACTATGATTTCTAGGGGAACTAGTATATTATATTTGCGGAATGGAAATTGCATAAGATTAAGGGCCCAAGCAGATATAAGGACACCTACTTTTGAGATTACTTCATAAACTAATTTTTACCGTTCTAAGCGTTCTGCCTCTTTCTGTCGCAACTGCCCAGGATTGGGATGTGGTGCAGGTGCTTCCGCCAGCAAATGGATTTGGGACAGCAAGTATTTTTGATATTAATAATACAGGAACAATTGCTGGCACAGCTTGCGATGCTCCAAGCTGCATTGGATCGGCTCCAATAATTCATCAGAATTCTACATCTGTCTTTTTAGATCATCCAATTCAAAATACCGAAGCTTTTGGTATTAACAATAACAACACGGTAGTTGGTTATACCTGGGACGCAGGTGTACAAGCTAATGTCGCTGAAAAATGGGATAGTAATGGAATTAGATCTCATATTGGGCAGTATCAAAATTTTACTGACACTTATGCCATCGACGTTAATGATTCTGGTGTTGTGATTGGTCGCTCTTTTGACAGAAACACCAATCAGCAAGCTGCTTGGGTTTGGGAGAATGGGGTGTTTAGGGGACTTGCGCCTTCAAGGGAGAATTTTACGTGTATCCCTAGCGCCATCAATAATTCAAACATTATAGTTGGGACATGTAGGTCAGAGAATCCCTTCCAATCATACGCGGTAGCATGGTTATCAGATAATACTGTTCACGAATTACAAGGCCCTGCCGGCGCAATTTTTCAGAGTTATGCATATGGTATTAACAATAGCGGTGAAATAGTGGGTAACCTAAATAATTTAAATACCAGCCCTTCTTATAGTGAAAATGGTTATTTCTGGAGCAATTATACTGCAATGCCAATAATGCTTGCCATTCCTTCACGAGAAGCTAATGGAACTAGATTTCGCGCAACAAAATCAGCGGCAACAGCAATTAATGACTTGGGAAATATTTCTGGCACTTTTACGGCAATTCAAACAGGAGGAGACATTGTCAGGGCTTTTTTTTGGAATTCTTATAATACGCATTGGAACGACATTGGTATCATTGCCCAACGCAAATCTACTCTTTCTAGTTTTTATCAAACATCGCGTATAAATAATTGCAATCAAATTTTACTTGGTAACCCCTACGATATTAGGGAAAATATTGAGTTTGTTTACCTTAACCCAACCGGCTGCGTCTGTGGCGTAAACACGCAAGACGCAAACAATAATAAAATTATTGATTGCATGGAGCCAACAGCTGCAACAAAGCCACCAGCGCCGGTAATAGGAGTAAAGGGGGCGAGAGTATTTGTTAATGTAGCAGTGCCACCACCGGGCATGGGGTAT